>NZ_LWFZ01000718.1:0-2788 GCF_001635225.1 Oleiphilus sp. HI0086 | reverse complement strand
GTGAAGATGACTCATTCAATATTCTAGATCAGTTTAGCGCCTCATTGGACCTGACTTACATCCCTTCAGCCTTTGTCGAAATAGATAATAAGGTTGATCAAACCGTTCTAATAGCTTTCGACCAAGATCCGACTGTGGAAACAGATGATGAAATTCAATTTGCCGCTCTAGACCGGATCGCGCCTGAAAATTTCAAAGAGTCCGGATTCAGTGAAGCGAAAGTAAGGCAGATCAAGGTAATCCATCAAGAACCACCCCAAATTCTTACTGTCGACGAAGACTACCTGGAGTCAAAATATGGCACTCTGGGGTACGCCCTATTAAATCAAACATGCCTCGATGATGATGAAGAAAATGTCGTCACATGCCCTGACGGCTCGATTACCAAAGAAATCGAGCACCCTGCTTGCTTCGACCTTATTGACGATGATGGTGACTCACTAACAGAGCACGATGAAGCCGACGAGCGAAATACTGTCATCTCCAACTCATTCACAATTGGCGATGGCAGTAATGATGCGCTGACAGACTTGCAGCGCTTAAAAGTAGAGGTAGACTACCCTAATGCAGAAATTCGCGTCTATGTATCGAAGTTCAGTACTGCCATCTACAAAGCTTTAGAAGATGATAGAGAAACAGAAATACCTCAGGGCGACGACAACCCCAACCCGACACGCGAGCAACTCATCTACAATCCAACGAGCTGTGAAAGTTACAATGTTTCGAAAGACCTTTTTGAGCTGCAAAGTGAAGAAGATCAGGAAAATAACGTCGCTGTCCCCGCTAACAGTTATGAAGACCCTGGCTATGAGTATATTGCCCAGACAGATGAAGATGGAGAGCCACTCTTAGACGAGGATGACAACGTCATTTACACATCGCCCACACCGCTGTTTATCTTTCAGGGAACGGCTATTCCTGAGCGACAGTAATTGTTTTTGTGAATCAGGGTAAGTTTTACACTTACCCTAAATCACCTTCGCTTTCAGCTTAGAGATTCTTGCGGGTCGATGCTGATCAATCATTGAAATAAGTTGCATATTTCGCTCAATAGAATCTCTCAATTGCTTAACTAAACCCAGGTCAGGAAACGCGCCCTCATTAGCTGCTACAATCTTTTTCTTCGTTTCTATTATTTCCCGCTCTAAACGCTGACGCTGATTATCAAGCGTGGTCAAACGTAATGTTCTCATAGTCAGAGTCTCTATATTCCCGAAAGAACTATCAGTATAGGCAGCTAAGGTTTAAGCAATATGAAGGACTTAACATTATCGGGTAAGCTTGCGTAATCGTTTGTTTCAATGAACAGAAGTGCTCGCATAGCTTTTCACTATGTAAGCGAGAGTATCATTGGTCGAGAAAACTGGGCACTTATGAAACAGTGACCGACAAATTTATTACTGCCTGCCTTACCTTTACAGCCTCTTCTGCTAGGCTTTCTTATATACAAATATGTCAAAACTGATGTTCTCAGGAGCCAAAGGTCATGCCTAAACCTGCCATTTCAAATGTTATGAATGAGTTTCTCGCGTTTCACGAGCTATTGGATGCGGCTTACTGGGAGGCGTCCTCACTCGAACACAAAGACATTATCTATGACATTATTAGCCAGTTTTCCCAGGAAATTGCCGAGCTTAATAAGCTCAGCATACAAGACCACCATTATCCCTATGAATTTATTACCGAAGGCATTCGACGTATCCCTCCGAAATTAACTAATTTGGAAGATCAGCTTCCTACCATTATCAAACGCACACAAACTATGGCTGATATGAGGGAAGCCTTATCCAATATAATCGCTATATTAGAGGGACAATCTGAAGTTTAGTGGCCTAGCTCAAGCGAACAATTACTTCGGCTTAAGCTCAACAATCTGGACTATCTGAGCCTGCTCGTCATCAGGGCCTGAGGGGATATGATTAACCCGCGTATCAAGCTCTGACATTTCAACTTGTGCTATTTGCTTCTCAGTAAAGTCGCAGGCGACACACTCTTTAAAGGTGCCTTCATCAGATGAATACGTCACTAACTTGTCCATCTCACCGCAACGAGGGCATACGGCACCTGCGATAAAGCGCTTGGTTATCTTCTGCGTCATACCTTGATTCCCGCCTGCTTAAGCAATGGCTCAACACTTGGCTTACGACCGCGGAAGCTGGTAAACATATCAATCGCTTCAATTGAACCACCTACTTCGAGCACTTTTTCTTTATAGTCTTTACCCGTTTGCACGTTAAAGACACCTTCTTCCTCAAAGCGGGAAAACGCATCTGCTGCTAAGACTTCTGCCCACTTATAACTGTAATAACCCGCCGAATAGCCACCAGCAAATATATGGCTAAAGGAGTGGCTAAAACGCGTATATTCTGGCGAATCAATTACCGCAACTCGCTCTCGAACAGACTCCAGCACTGCTTGCACATCGGTGTTATCTGCTTCTGAGTAATCTCTATGCAAGAGGAAGTCAAACAAGGCAAACTCAAGCTGGCGCATCATCATCATGCCACTTTGAAAGTGTTTCGCTGCTAGCATCTTATCCAACATATCCTTCGGCAGCGCTTCTCCTGTTTGGTAGTGACGACTGATCATAGCTATCGATTCTTCCTGCCAGCACCAGTTTTCCAAAAACTGACTTGGCAGTTCAACCACATCCCAAGGCACCCCAGAAATACCTGATACCCCAGCAACATCGACTTTGGTTAACATATGGTGCAAACCATGTCCGAACTCATGGAACAGTGTCGTCACTTCATTGTGAGTTAACAAGCTATCTGCCAGATTACCGCTC
>NZ_LWFZ01000717.1:0-5672 GCF_001635225.1 Oleiphilus sp. HI0086 | reverse complement strand
TCATCTGATGAAAATGCAGATTACTATTGTATCTAATTTTAATATTTAGTGCAAAAAATGGTACGCTTTTACTAACGAACTCTCGGCTTTCTGTGGCCTGAAGAATGCCCGCTTTAGCTCTCAACCTAAAGCAAACGTTTAAACCCGAAGCCTTAGTTCCACCAGTAAGCAAAAACCTGATAATTTGGCCATTTTAGCAATGGCCTCTAATGGCAAGTTTTGGCACTTCTAAGACCCCTGCGTAGCCATCAACGGCTTACTTAGGCGTACTAAGCTAAGCGATGGACAAGCCCATCGCATGCTTAACCAACTGTTTCTTGATAAAGCCCTGCTTATTTACAAAGTCCAGCCCTGTATTACGCACCCACCGAAGAAGTGGATCGGGTTGAGCAAATAAACGCTTAAAACCTTCCATCGCGCCCATCATCAATAGGTTATCTGCCTGCCGCTGTCGTTGATAACGTTTGAGCAAGGTGAGATTTCCCGGGTCCAGCTCTTGTTGGTCAGCCAGTATCAGCACCTGACTCAATGCAAAAACATCTTTAAAGCCCAAGTTCACACCCTGACCAGCCAAAGGGTGGATGGTATGCGCTGCGTCACCGATCAAAGCAAGCCCCTCAGCGACATACTCTTTTGCATGTCGTTGGCGCAGAGGAATACTATAACGCTCTGACACATCTTCAATAGCACCAAGCATTGATTCACTGGCTTTTGCTAAAGCCTGGCAAAACGCTTCCTTATCCAAAGCCATTAAAGACTTTGCTTGCTCAGGTGTTTGCGACCAAACAATGGAGCAATAGGCGTCGCTCATCGATGGGTCCTGCAAAGGCAAGAGTGCCAAGGGCCCTGTTTCAGAGAAGCTCTGCCAAGCCGTCTTGTTATGTGGTTTCTCGGTTTTGATGGTGGCAACGATTGCGTGGTGTTGATAATCCCATTCACGGGTCGCCATCGACAACCAGGTCCTGATTCTGGAATTCGCGCCATCAGCTGCAACTAATAACTTCGCATGTATCTGACGACCATCATCCAGCAGCAAAGAATAAGGAGCTCCATCTACCTCATTTTGCTTCAGGCTGCTAATACGCCCACCAAAGAAACGTTCAACATTCTCTTGTTGCTTTAAGACCTGATGCAAAGCCGAGACAATATTCTGATTCTCTACGATATAACCCAAAGCATCTTCATATAACTCAGCCGCACTGAAATCTATTTGGGCTGTACCTAGCTGATCCCAAACATGCATGTTTCGATAAGGAAGGATTCGCTCTTCGTGAATATGCTGCCAGGCCCCAACACTCTTAAGTAAATCGCGTGAGGCAAAGGTTAGTGCACTGACTCTTGGCTCAAAGCCATTTACATCCTTAGGCTTAGACGGAGAGTGCTGCAGAGATTCTGCCGACTGCGCGTCAATTAAAGCAATTGAAAAGCCGGTATCACGTAGCGCGGCGGCGAGAGAAGCGCCCACCATCCCCGCACCAACAATCGCAATATCAAATTCTTGAGTACAAGCATCACTCATAAGATTAATTCTCTCTAAACCTAAGTATTAAAATGTGCTTTTCGGTCTGCCAGACCCATTGCTCGCTCTGCAAATATCGTTTTCAAGGGAGCGATGTTGTCGAGACCAACCAGGCCAATATCTCGCGCTAGGTTTAATATATGGGAAGGGTTCGCAAATACTTTGACCAGCTGATCACTTAAAGCAATCGTTTTATTCTGATCATCCATTCTCGACTGACAAAACTTATTCAATGGCGCCAGGGAACGATAATCCAAACCCTGCTTTACTGACTCATCAATATAAGCCAAGAAGGCCGCCACACCACGAATGGCCAAATTAAACCCTTGCCCTGCGACAGGATGTAAACTATGCGCGGCATTACCTAAGAGCAACACACCGGCCCGACATTGCTCTTCAGCTCTGACTAATTTCAACGGATAACTTACCCGTTCACCACAGCGTTCAATCGGACCTAGCCGCTCACTGAAACTCTCTTCCAAAGCTTTACAAAATTCAGCATCGCTCATATCCAAATGTGCCTGTATCTCTTTTTCGTCATGTGTCCAGACCAGTGCACAATCAGACTCCCTCAAGGGCAACATTGCCAATGGGCCTTTCTTAGTGAAGCGCTCAAACGCAACACCTTCATTTGGCAATGCAGTACTGACGTTAGCCACCAAGGCATGCTGAGAATATTTTTCCACTTGATAAGCAATGCCTAATAGCTTCGCAGTGCTCGACTCCGTACCATCTGCAATCACCATCAAGCGAGTGTTTAGCACTTTCTGCTGTTCAGGCTGCTCAATCGAGCTTAAGTGCACTTGATGGAAGTCTTTGCCTTGAGATATATGAGAAACCTTCACACCACTATAAAAAGGTAGTGATCTCTCATACACCTTGCTTAACAAACTCTGGCCCAAGCACTGATTCGGCACCACATAACCTAAGGCTTCCTGTCCATACTCTGCTGCATGCATCCGGGTGGTTCCAAAGCAGCCTTTTTCTGATACATGAACCTGTTCGATGGCACATACCGAAGGCTCAATATCTGTCCAGACATCAAGCTGCTCTAAGATTTCTCGCGTGCCCCAAGACAAGGCTGTCGACCTCGCATCGTAGCTAGGAGTGTACTCAGGTATATCTTTAGAGAAGGCAAAGGCATCAATCATGACGACATCAAGGCCTAGCTTAGATAGCCCCAAAGCAGTGCTTGCCCCGACCATTCCAGCCCCGACAATCAATACATCACAAACACTTTTTTCTTCTAACTGGGAAAATTCTTGAGCCATGTGTACTCCCTAAGACGAGGCCTGCGCCATAATGGCTTCAATATCATGAATCGTTTTCGGGACATCTTTAGATAGCACCTGATGAGACTTCTTGGTAACAGCAACATCATCTTCTATACGAATGCCAATGCCGCGCCACTTTTTCGCCACTTCTTTATTGCCGGGAGCGATATAAATACCCGGTTCAACCGTAATCACCATACCGGGCTCAAGCTCCCTCCATTCACCGTCGATTTTATACTCACCAACATCATGAACATCCAAGCCCAACCAATGGCCTGTTCGATGCATATAAAAAGGCTTATAACGCTCCTCTTCGATAATTTCATCCAGCTCGCCACTGAGCAAGCCCAGATCGAGCAAACCCTGGCAAATTACCTTGACCGCGGCTTCATGAGGATGATTCCAGTGACTCCCGGGCTTCACTGCTTTTATTGCGGCTAATTGAGCATCCAAGACGATTTGATAAATTGCCCTTTGCTCGTCAGAAAATTTTCCGTTTACCGGAAAGGTCCGAGTGATATCTGAGGCATAACAATCCAATTCACAACCAGCATCAATCAAGACAAGGTCGCCGTCATTCAAGGGGCCGTTATTATCGATGTAGTGCAATATACAGGCATTGTCGCCTGAACCAACAATAGCTGGGTATGCTTGAGAGCGAGCACCATTATCCATAAACACCTTGCTCATCGCTGACTCAAGGTGATATTCATGTAAACCTGGGCGGCAAACCTTCATTGCCTCAATATGTGCTTGGGCAGATATTTCAGCAGCCTGTTTCATCGTCTTGATTTCGGTGGTACTTTTTATCAAACGCAGCTCATGTAGTGCGTGCTCCAAGGCAACAAACTCACCAGGTGGGTGAGCACCATTTCTAACTTTACTGCGAATAACGTTGATCCATTCCATGACGCGACTGTCAAAGACAGCATCAAGGCCCATCGAGTAATAAACTTTATCCGTTCCCTCAATCATGCCTGGGAGGATTTCATCTATATCAGAAATGGGAAACGCATCATCGACACCAAACATATCAATTGCACGGTCTGGCCCGGCAATAAATCCATCCCACATTTCTTTTGTCGGGTCTCGCTCTCGGCAAAACAAGATGCTCTCACCGTGCTCTCGGCCCGGAATAATCACCAACACTGCTTCCGGCTCAGAAAACCCGGTCAGATAGAAGAAGTCGCTATCCTGACGAAAGGGGTAATCAACATCCCGGTTCCGGCTTTTAACCGTTGACGAGGGCAGTATCGCAATTGAGTTTTCACCCATGTGTTCAGCCAGATAAGCTCGTCGGCGTGAGAATTCTTTTTTATTCATCTCTTATTGTCCTGAGTAGCAGAATCTTGGTCAGCAATTGTTATTAATGTAATGTCGGTGTATCTGGGTCAATATCGGAAATAGCAGCTTTTTCTTCAGTCGAATCTTCTACTTCGGGCTGATTAAACTCAGCATATAAGTTAAGCACCCCCACCCTTACATACTCCACCACTTCAAAGAACTCTCTTTCACCCTCTTCAGTAGGCTCAACGCGAGGGTCCAGCTGGCAAATTTCAACCAGGTCTTTAAGAATTTCTTCCAGATCCTTCGATGCAGAATTAAGTCGTTCACTTGCAGAAATAGCGATACCTTCCAAAAAACCCCTTACCCATAACACCATTGCCTCAAGTCGTTCGGATAAAACATAGTCATCGTCTGGCAATAATAAGGTAAAACTACTCGAATCCTTATCGATACCCTCTGATACTTGGCTATAAAAAGCTAACAAGTCCTCAACTACATTAGCTTGAGCTGCAACATTTAACTCATCGACGCCCATATGTTCTAAAACCTGAGCTAAAAAGTCATTCGCCGTACGCTTAATGCCGCCGGTAATTTCCCCAAGTAATAAGCCATGTAACTCACTCGGGTGATTGATCGCACCTTGTCGGTTATAGACATTCGCCAACCAGTCAAAATCACTCTCCTGAGCCTCTTCATTTTCAAGCTCATCTATATCCTGCTCGGAAAACTTGTCTTTTTCTGTCATTTATATCGACCTTTTATCAAAAATTGAGCGAATTATACGAGACCTGCGACTGGATTGCGAAAGCGAGTTGACCCTCACGCTAGGCCAAATTATAGTTACCCCTCAATATACCGAATAGTATTGGTTTATTCTTCAATATTTGACTATCAAGGTAACTAAATGGAAGCGTCACAACTTAAAACGCTTTCTGGCAAAGTAGAGCAACTTCTAAACTACTGCCAGACGCTTGAAGCAGACAATTTAGCGCTAAAAAGCAGCCAAGACGATTGGCTGTCCGAGCGGACTAAACTTCTACAAAAAAATGATCTTGCCAAAAACAAGATTGAATCAATGATTGGTCGCCTAAAAGCTCTGGAGCAAGGTTAATGTCCGACGCCAACACACTAAAGGTCAAAATCCTTGAAAAGGACTACCTGGTCGCCTGCCCTCCTGATAAAAAGGACGCTCTAGAAAATGCTGCGGGGCACCTTGATGAAAAAATGCGAGAAATACGCTCGTCAGGAAAAGTTCTGGGCATTGAACGAATTGCGGTCATGGCAGCTCTAAATATTGCATACGAATTGCTCGAAAGTGGTCGCGATAAAGAAGGTGACCAGGAGATGTTGCTATCACTTGAAGAAAAGCTTGATCAAGCTTTGATCAAAGCAAAAGCACAGGCCTAATTGAAACCCTGGGCAATTTGTTTTTTTTCGTAAAAAGCCCTGATTTTTATCTAGTTTTTTTATATGATGGTTTGGCGTTCTGGAATGCTGGCTTGCTAGATAAGTCCTCGAGCCGATAATAACACCTTGGTAATCACATCATGTGATGTGTGCAAGTCCCCCGGTTTATCTGGATGGGAAAGCCT
>NZ_LWFZ01000716.1:0-725 GCF_001635225.1 Oleiphilus sp. HI0086 | reverse complement strand
GGTAGGCTTCGTGCAATTGAGTCAGTTGCTTTGCCAGAAGACGACCATTTTTTTCTAAAGAAAGTCCGGTATTGTAGCGAAGATAGAACGGTGTATAACCAAAATCTTCCTGCAACTTTGTACCATAGTTTTCCCTGACATCGCCGCCTTTATAGTCGAAACAGCTATCAATATAATGATCGACGAGAGATTCCCCTTCACTGGGAGCCTTTAGGTGGTAATCCCAAACCGTTTCCAGGTTTGTTAGCCCATGAACAAATACAACCACCTTATTACTTAACGGCGCATCCAGCTGATGAACGAGGTGTTCATTTAAGACCAAGCGTTTGTAGTGGTAATAAAAGCCCATCTGGATAGCCAAAGGGTTACATTCTTTTTCAAGGTAGTCACCTATCACTCCATTGAGGATGGAGCGCCCTAGACGCCCCCAATGTTTATGGGTCTCTTGACCTTCAACAGTATGACTCATACATGATCTCCGTAAGTGAAGATCTTCAGATTAGCATGTTTTCTGGAATATGAGACATGATCCAACTCAATCAATGAAGGCTATTCAAATGTCATCCCTCTTAAACACGAACTTAGCCAAGTAAGTACCGCTGTGACGAAGCCCTATAAATTCAGTGCGATAAGATCACAGAATCACCACGTACTTCTACTTATTAAGAAGTCTTGTCACAAAAACAAAGTGTCAAGACCGATTTGTTGCTTAAAATTCCCTATGA
>NZ_LWFZ01000715.1:0-2769 GCF_001635225.1 Oleiphilus sp. HI0086 | reverse complement strand
CGCCACCCATGATACCTGCGATTGCAAGTGGAGTGTTTTCATCTGCAATAACCAAGGTGTCATCACGAAGTTCAACTTCCTGACCATCCAACAAGGTTAGTTTTTCAGCATTTTCAGCTTGACGTACATTGATTGAGCCATTCAGCTTATCTAAATCAAATGCATGCATTGGCTGACCGAGCTCAAGCAAAATATAGTTGGTTACGTCAACGGCAGGATCAATACTACGTAAACCGCAGCGACGTAACTTTTCTTGCAGCCATAATGGTGAAGGCTTAGTTAGGTCGACACCTTCAATGACGCGTCCCAAGTATTTAGGGCAGCCCTCTGTGTCTTGTAAGTTTACCTTGAAGGTAAGTTCACTCTCTGAAACCACTGACTCAATCTGTGGCTTAGTGACATTCTCTTTATTCAAGACACCGACTTCGCGAGCAAGACCCGCAATAGACAAACAGTCACTTCTGTTTGGCGTTAAATCAACATCGATACAGTTATCATCTAAACCTAGGTATTCGCGAATACAAGCACCTACGGGTGCATCAACAGGCAATTCCATCAAACCATCTGAAGATTCAGCCAAACCAAGCTCTGACTCGGCACTCAACATACCGAATGACTCAACGCCACGCAGCTTAGCTTTCTTAATCTTAAAGTTACCTGGCAACACAGCACCAATTTTCGCGAAGGGTACTTTTAAACCTTCTCTCACGTTCGCAGCACCACACACTACCTGGACGGTCTCTTTTCCGTCACTCACCTGACAAACGCTTAACTTGTCAGCATCAGGGTGCTGTTCTTTGCTGAGCACTTCGCCTACAACGACGCCGGTAAATTCACCCGCTACCGGGTCCATGCCATCTACTTCTAAGCCAGCCATGGTGATTTGATGGAGTAGATCATCTGTACCAATAGAAGGGTTTACCCACTCTCTGAGCCACTGTTCACTAAATTTCATTGCTCTACTATCCTGACTAACTTAGTTAAATTGCTTGAGGAAACGAAGGTCGTTTTCAAAGAACATTCTTAGGTCGTTTACGCCATAGCGCAACATAGCCAAGCGTTCTACACCTAAACCAAAGGCAAAGCCTGAGTATTTTTCGGAATCAATACCACTGGACTCAAATACTTTCGGGTGGACCATGCCACAGCCCATCACTTCTAGCCACTTGGTATTGCCGTCAGCGTCTTTACCCCACTCGATATCCACTTCTGCTGAAGGTTCGGTAAATGGGAAGTAAGAAGGACGGAAACGAACAGCCAGGTCTCGCTCAAAAAACACCTGAAGGAAATCTTCAATGGTACTCTTTAGGTCAGCAAAACTAACATTCTCTTCCACCAGCAGGCCTTCAACCTGATGGAACATCGGCGTATGCGTTTGGTCGGAGTCGCAACGGTATACACGGCCCGGACAGATCATACGAAATGGTGGCTCTCCCTTCTCCATCGTGCGTACTTGCACAGGTGAAGTGTGAGTTCTTAATAAGGTATTTGCATCAAAGTAAAAGGTGTCGTGCATAGCACGTGCCGGGTGATGCCCCGGGATATTCAAAGCTTCGAAGTTATGGTAATCATCTTCGATTTCCGGGCCTACTTCTACTGAGTAACCGGCTCTGGCAAAAAACTGCTCAATTCGGCGCATTGTTTTGGTTACCGGGTGCAAACCACCGGTATCGCTTGCGCGGCCTGGCAAGGTGACATCCACAGCTTCTGAACGGAGCTTGTTCTCAAGCTCAGCTGTTTCAAGGGACTCTTTCTTGGCTAACAGTTTTTCCAAGACACCTTCTTTGGCTTCGTTTATCTTTGCTCCGGCCGCTGGTCTTTCAGACGCATCTAGCTTACCCAATGTTTTGAGTAGCTGGGTGATTTCACCCTTCTTGCCTAGGTAATCAACTCTGACCTGGTCCAATTCTTGAATTTTTTCCGCTGCATCTACAGCGCTAATGGCGCGTTGAACAAGTTGTTCAAGGTTTTCCATTACTGCTCTCCGAAAAAACAGTACTCAAAATAAAAATAGGGGGTGAGTTGTCTCGCCCCCTATCCAGCTATTACTTATGTTTCAACGAGTGTTGAACTAAGTCTTAGTTTGCTAGTGCAGCTTTAGCCTTTTCAACAACAACAGTAAATACTGCTGCGTCGTTCATTGCTAAGTCAGCTAATACTTTACGGTCGATCTCAACGTTAGCTTTTTTCAAGCCAGCGATTAATCGGCTGTATGACAAACCGTTTAAACGTGCACCAGCATTGATACGCGCGATCCATAGACGACGGAACTGACGCTTACGCTGACGACGGTCACGGTATGCATATTGACCTGCTTTAATTACGGCTTGCTTAGCTACGCGATAGATACGGCTACGAGCTCCGTAATAACCTTTAGCTTGCTTTAATACTTTCTTGTGGCGACGGTTCGCCTGGACACCACGTTTTACGCGAGGCATATTTGACTCCTTACTAAACTATATTTTAATGGCTAAAAATTAAATACGAAGCATACGCTTGATTGAAGACTGATCAGAGTCTGCAACCTGCTTGCATCCACGTAGCTGACGCTTACGCTTTGGTGATTTTTTAGTCAAAATATGGCTAGTAAAGGATTGCTTGTGCTTGAATCCGTTAGCTGTTTTCTTAAAGCGTTTTGTAGCACCGCTTTTTGCTTTCATTTTAGGCATAATATCTCACTCCGCATTGGAAAAATTAACAAAAATAGCAACCGCGCTATTTTCTCTTTTTCGGGGCCAACACCATCATCATTTGCCGACCTTCCATTTT
>NZ_LWFZ01000714.1:0-4577 GCF_001635225.1 Oleiphilus sp. HI0086 | reverse complement strand
AAGTTGCCAGTACTGGATTATCGCCATATTGTTTTAAATAGAAGTGCTCAAACAGTACGCTTTAGCTCTCCTGGAGTCGCTCTTGACTTAGGCGGAATAGCTAAAGGTTATGCTGTTGATGAAGGCATTAAGATGTTGAAGACCTTTGGCGTTCAACATGCGCGTTTAAGTGCGGGCGGCGATATGTATCTTCTGGGCGGAAAGGGCTCAAAGCCTTGGCTTGTCGCGGTGCGTCACCCTAGAAACAAAGAAGAAAACTCCGTTGTTCTGCCTTTATCGGATGTCGCTTTATCGACTTCAGGTGACTACGAGCGATTCTTTATCGATGATAGTGGCGAAAGAGTTCACCATATTATTTCCCCTAAAACAGGCAGGTCTGCTCGGAACGGTCTGCTAAGCGTTTCCGTTCTCGGGCCTGATGTGACGACTACCGATGCGCTATCGACTGCCGTGTTCGTATTGGGTTTGAAAAAAGGTTTAGCCTTGATGAATAGACTAGATGGTATTGACGCGATTCTGATTGATGAACGCCAAAGGGTTCATTATTCCAATGGTTTGGGAAGGCCTTAAGTTCAAGGAGGCGGCTAAGGCTTTCTTAGGGCTCTTTTCTCCTGTAGCCTTGGTCTTTAAATCATCGAATCGTATCTCGATCCTTGCTATAGTGATTTTCAAAATATTCATCTTTAAAGAATTAGGTAACGCGTCATGACGTCTGTCTCAGATATTCGCTGGCAACAACGGTTTAAGAACTTTCAGCGAGCTTTTCTTTTGCTACGTGAAGCAGTGGAGTCAGATATTGCTTCGTTTAGCCAGTTAGAAAAGGAAGGTGTTATTCAGCGTTTTGAATATACCTTCGAACTAGCGTGGAAGGTTCTCAAAGATAAAATGGAATTTGATGGTATTATTCTTGACCAGATTTCACCTAAGTCGGTTGTTCGCCAAGCGTATCAAAGTAAGTATATTAATGATGCCGAGACCTGGTTGAGAATGATCGGAGACCGAAACCTTATGAGTCATACCTATGACTTTTCGAAGTTCGAACAGGTTATTGATTCCATAAAAATTAGTTATTTGCCTATGCTAGATGAGTGGTACACATCACTCTTAGAAGAAATAGTATCATCATGAGTCAGTTCGGCTTGAGTGAGCAAACTCTGAGCGAGATACGAGATATATTATCTAAGTATGAGATGATTGATTATGCAAAGCTTTATGGCTCTAGGGCGAAAGGGAATTATCATGAGCGAAGTGATATTGATATTGCTGTCGTCGGCGATAATATTGACCGTTTTACGAGCTCAGCACTAGCGTTAGATTTTGCAGATTCTGATATCCCGCTTGTAGTCGATGTGCATTGCTTTCATGACATTAAGAACTTGCAGCTACGTGATCACATTGAGAGAGTTGGCCAAGTAATTTATGAGTCAAAAGGGGCTTAGCACTTTAGGTGCCCCCCTTTATCGTCTTACTTATTCATCAAATCGTCCCATTTACAATAGGTGCCATTCCAACCAGCGTATCCCTAAGAGTAGAACTTCCCAGCCCGTGATAACTCAGTACATTTTCGAAGTTGCCTTGCTCGCCGTGTAGTGCCATGTAATTCAGCATAACGGTTTGAACTAGTAGGTTAACGTTATTGGCAGCAGGGCTTGATGCGGTTTCGACTGATGCGTCGCTACGCATATAGCCAACCTGGTTGCGTATCGCAGTAGGGCGACCGTTTCCGCTAGGGTCATAGACTAGGTAGAACGCTGCAGCAGTTGATTGGTTATCGCCGGTCCATACACCTTTGCCGCGGCCTTGTTCAGAATTATCTACCATGCCATTACTGGCGACTGAACCGTCAGAAAAGACGTAAAGCATAAGCGGTACACCAATTCGTGCTGCGTATTCCAGGCAAGCGCCCATGACACGTCCTGCTCTTAAGTCACGAGCTTCACCTGTCGAACGGTTACCCGTATGGTAGTCATAACCACCCATGGTGATTGTACCAGCACCGGCATAGCCATTGATCACGAGTTTCATGACCGATGCGGCTTTCTGGAATTCGCGGTCATTGAGAAATTCTTCACTACTAAAGATACCGCTTGCTCCGACAATATCCGGGTCTTGTACCGGGTCGAGGTCAGCAGGGTTGCCAAAACGGTCTGCCAGGTCGGCACTTTTTACATAGCCACAGCGTACAAGGTCTTTTACGACTTCGTCAGTGGTAACATTTACGCCAGCGTTAGGAAGGCCGGTATTCATCTGAGCCATTTTCTTATCACTGATACGTTGAATAGACTCCATTACCGCGACGGCATCTTCCTGGCTTAGTAGGCCGATCAAATCACCGACATCGACCAGGCCAGTAACATCACTTGGGCGGTCAATTTTAGTCGGGCGCACCTGCGGGTTAATCATGTCCATTGGTGCTAAGGAGTTGCCGCCAGAATCAGAGCTTCGTGAGCCAATCAATGTTAAAAGTGAACCATCTGCACCGGCATTATGAATGCCATAAACCGGGTTATGGGGGTTGTTGCCTGTATCATTTTCTGAGCGGGCGGGAATAACTACACCGTTAATCGCAGCTTGGGTTGCCGCAGAGGTTCGTTCCTGAATCCCGCGTAAAAATTGGCTATCTGAATGAAAGGCTAAGCCCAGGGATTCATCAACGAAGTCATTCGTAGTGCCATCGGTATTGTTTACCTGAGGTAAAAAATCCGGCGGGATGCCAAGTTTGCTATAGCCTGCTGTGCTGAGCATGTCTTTTTGTCCGCCTGAACCGCCAACCAATACATTGGAGCCGGCAATGTTGGCGCCACCAGCCAGGTCAATACAGATAAAAGGGATCTTTCCGGCCCCTTGGACGGCGATTCCACAGCTATCTTTTAAGGCTTCAATATCTGAAGATAGCGCGGCCGAAGCATTACGTGGTGCTCCGAAGAGGCTGAATATTGACGAGCCAAAAACGGTAGCACCGCCAGCCATGAATCCATTGGCGATAAACTCCCTACGTGTTTTAGGGCGTTTATGGTCACTGTGTATCAAAGGTGCGTTGATATCCAGCGTTTGTTTGAGTGTTGGTTTGATAATCATAATCTCATCCTTCAACTGAATAGTATTTATTGCACAAGCGTTGTAGCGCTGCCTAGTACGGCTGCGCAGGCTGCTTTGACCACAATCTCGGTTCTACCTTCGGGACAGCTGCTGTCAGCTGAGCAAGCGCTAAGCGTATCAATCAGGCTGTTTATCTCATCATTAATATCGCTGTCGCTAGGTTGAGTGTCCAAGCTAGTACCAACAAAGTTGCTTAGGAGGGCGCTTGAAATCTGGCTACGGCCATCCGTATCAAAAGCGGTATTGGCATTTTCACTAAAATTAAAGCTGCTAAAGAAGCTAGCTCTTAAGCTTGTGTCATCAACCAAGGCGTCACAATATTGAATGGCTAACTGAGTGACGGCCATTTGGTGAGCCGATAAGAAGCCTTCGATATTCTCTATCGTTGGTAGCTGTTGTTTCACTGTATCAAAAGTGCTTTTTACATCGCTATCGGTTGAGGCAACACCGGTCATCACAGACATCGATGCATTGATTTCATCGAAAGTGCGAAGCCCTATTTCTGACGAAGCAGGTAGGTCTTCAGGTTCAGCAGGCGTTGGGGGAATGTCTTCCTCTTCATCGCGCGAGCGGCTGCCAATCTCCGTAAAGCTTAAGAAAAACTCGTCTTCATCGGCTGCTTTATCCAAAGGAACGATGGTTCCCAGGTTAGATAAAACTTGCCCGTTACCCGCTACATAGTCTTCGTCGTTCAAACTAATGTTTAGGTTTTGGTAGACTTGTCCAACATTTACTTCTTGCCCGTTGATGGCGATCTTCATGCCTCTTAAAGTGATGTCGTCTAGTTCAACATTGTCGTTAAGGCTGACAAAGCGTGCATCAGAGAATAAGTAGCTAAAGCTATCAAACTGGCTGGCTTCAAAGAAAATAAAGTCATCGGCTGTGTCGGGGTCATCGGTATCCACAAGATGAGATACACCAAATAGCATGTAGAATTTCTCACCTACGCCGGAGTTATAGTTTTGGGTGATTTGCTCTTGTGTTAACGCACGGCTATGAATAGCTAGCATCCTTAGCGTGCCTTCCCATAGTTCGTTGCCATCGGTTTCATTACCCAATACGAGGGCAAAACTTTCGTTCCAACCATTTAGAAGGCCAGGGGCTACGCTGTCTTCATCTTCGGTATAGACACCATTAACATAGAGCTTTCTGCCTTGTGTTGCGGAGTAGGTGGCGACAACATGCTGAAGGCTGGCTTGAAGTCTTTCATCTGCATCGGCGGTTGAAAGTGCTTCGTTGAAGTCGTTAGTAGTATTGTAAAAGTCGTAGTTGTACAAGGTCTGTTGCAAAGCAAAGTTACGAGAGCTGGCCGAGCCCGAGTACGACACAATGCGCGAGTCTTCCTGCGTAACATTCGCTGGAACAACCCAAGCCTCTATAGAATATTGAGACGTGCCACGTATTTCATCGTAGAGCTTTTTACTGTCTTCGGTCTTGCCTTGCGCTTTACCGTTGCCGACACGGGTATTGGTTTCTTC
>NZ_LWFZ01000713.1:0-3980 GCF_001635225.1 Oleiphilus sp. HI0086 | reverse complement strand
CTGTTTTTGAAGAGTAGTTATAGTGTTTTGAATTAGTAAAAAGGGTAAAAAAATTGAAGTGATAAACGTAGTTACTGACCCAATTGCGCCACCAATCCAGCCATTAGCAATTCCAGAAATCAAGATTACGGGAATCATCAAGACCAAAAAAACATTCTGAGGAGCATCAAACCGATTGTTTTTCTGGGCAAACATAAACAGAGCAGCAAATATTAGAGAAATTTTTACCAAAGGAAAGCCAAATAGGGGCGCAAAGAACTCTTGAGGCCTAACAAAAACAAAAAAGAAATATGCTAGTAAAGAAATAAAAGCCACTTAACGCTATCCATACCTACAATCTGAAGTATAATATCAAGGCTCGACCTCGGAAGGCTTAAACTAATCTCAACCCACGAACAACTTACCCTACTCAACCGCTCTATTAAAGGGTGAACGCTTTCTTATTACCCCGATTATCAGTAATTCCAAGTATACGTTTCTTCTCTAAAATAACGAAATACGAACCACAAATCCTACAGAAAACTCCTCATAATCACGATACACATCGCGACGGTTATCTCGCGTCTCATATTGAATATAACTTTCTGCACTAATATCTGGCGAAAATTGATAGTTCCCGTTTATTTGGTAAGTTAGGAGTTCCTCTTCGCCAAGCTCTTCTCGCCCAAGATATTTGGTCTTTACTAACTGCAAACTAGCACCAGTCGAGAAGCCTGGGAAAACCTCTTTCTCAAGAGCAAACAGTCCATTTAGAACTTTTTCGTCACTATTTTGAACAGAATAATCTTCATAATCCCAAGCCAAGGCCAAGCTATAGCCATATACCCCTAACTCTCGATCAATACTTAACCCTGCCGAGCGACGCCTTACAATATCATTCCCCTGCACAACAAACTGGTTAGGGGCACCAGGATTCACCGCAAAGCCAATCGATGAATCTGAAATGTCTTCAAAAAAGTTAATCGTCACATCATGCAGCCATAGTTTTTCCCGAACGAATGAAAGGTTCACAAAGTTCGACTCAGTTTCTGCGTTCGCCTCGGGAACCAAGTGTGTGCGTCCTACACTAATACTAGCAACCCCATCAACAAACTGGCGTGACACACCAACTCCTAGCTGTATACGATCATACTTTTCGCCACCATCAGCATCCAGCATCACTTCGTATGCTCCGGTCCAATTCATCGAAGTTATAGAGCTGATTTGATGTGTAACGACCACGGACAATTCAGCCCGCTTTGTATCAGCCGTACCTCTTTGAGAGTTCTCTGCGATAATATAGCTACTCCCTCCTACTAACATCATTGTCGGTGACATGACATATAATATACTCGGTCCGGAAGATAGCGTATCACGATACCCAAGATTATCGGACCGGACCTCTTCTAAAGGATCATTCAGCGTTTGGCTACGAGTAAAAGACGTTTGCCAGCTTAAAAATTCTTCGACAACATCAAAATTCAACAAACCCAACCCTGTACTTAATGTCGTTTCCCCCTCGTACGCATTACCGTAATAATGATCTTTTTCCAGAGTGAAACTAGCATTCGTCTGAAAGGTTTTTCTTTCCTCAATGGCGCTACCCGATAACGAAATAGTTTGATGTGTATCAGAGTTCGTGTCATCCGCACTAAGACTGATATTAGTTGAAAACTCCGCATTGCTTGATAACACAGCAGAGTATTCTATGGCTGCAACTGGAAGAGATAAGCAGGCAGTGATTATAATACTAACAAAAGCGCGATGATCAATCATCATGATCAATTATTGTAAACCAGGCCAGCAAGCTTATCTTTACCAATAACACTAATTGCCGCCTCCACCTGCTCTGCCGTTGCCCGCCCATGCGGTACAACCAATACAACCATATCCGCAATTTCAGTGAGAATCCTAGCTTCCGATGACTCTGTTACCGGAGGTGCATCAATAAAAATGTAGCGATCAGAGTATCGAGAGCGAATTTCATCGACAAAGCGCTGCATTTTATCAGAAGAAAAGTACTCTGCCGCCCCTTCACTGTTGTCACCTATCGGTACGACACGCAATCGAGGCACACCCGTAGCATAAACAACATCTTTGATATCGAAATTAGCATGACTTAAGTAGTCCGTTATACCAACCCCTGCCTCACCAATAATTAACTGCTCAAGGCTAGGCGCATATAAATTAGCGTCAATAAGTAAACTTGTCTTGGCTTTATCAAGCGCGAAAACACTTGCCAAGTTCATCGAAACATAACTCGCTCCTCCCTGATGACTAATGGAGGTTACCATGCAAACAAAATTCTTTTTGTTGCTTTTTTTCATTAGCTGGGTGCGCAGCTCTCTAAATATATTCAGCACTCTAATATTTGTGCGCTGCCCACTAATTAGCTTCAGTTGCTCCAGCTCCTCAACTGAAAACCGATCAACCTCTCCCATTCGACCAATTTCTGGGGAATCTTTAGAGGGCAAATTATCTAACCCATGCACATTAGAGCGTTCACCATGAGAAATATCACTCATTTAAATCATTCCTACTTTTGCAGCAAATGCCAGGCCAACATAAGCCCCCATAATTAAAATGGAAAGCACCACACATATTATCATATCCACTCTAACTACACGCTTGGTAAAAGATGTCTTAATATGTGGTATAACTGCCAATGTAGCTACATCAAACTCATGCAACTTTTCGGGAAACCGAATTCTCTGATCAACAAATATATAGACAACAGCTAAACCAATAATAGCTAAGAATCCGGCAATAGGCCCTAATAATACAAAATGAAGAAAACGTAAGCCCACAGGGTTTAACGGCGGCAATGCTGGCTCTTGAATTCGATAGGTAACTCCTTGTCCCTCTACATTCAAGGTCATCGACAAACGAGCCTTTTCTTTTCGCTCTAACATGTCTTCATAAATTCGTTTGGTAACCGTGTAGTCACGAGTAAGCTCAGCTTCCTCTGCCCCGCGCTCTGCGATACGTTTGCGACGCTCAAACTCTTTATCCATCAAACCCTGCAAAGCACTCAAGCGCTTTTCTTTGGTCTGCATCCGTGTTATCGCATTTGAGAGACGGCTTCTCAACTCCTGATATAGAGGGTTAAGCACGGCATCTTGCTCCCCTTTAGCTTGTCCTCCATCGATCCGTTTATTCTCATCAGACTCTTTCATTGCTCGTCTAATATCGTCTATCTGATACGTTAAACTCACTACGTCTGGGTAATCTTCCGTATAAGTGAGAAGCAAATTATTCCGAGTAGTCTCTAAAGACTTAAGCCGCTCACCATAAACATCAGCAGTATATTTTTGCGAAGAGAATTCCGATTCATTATTTAACTGCTTTTTTGTTGCAGTTATCGAGGTCTTATCCTCATCAATCGAAATTTTAAGCTCTTCAATTTGTGAACGAATTCGACTAATACTAGAATCGACGTCCCCATCCCTTCCGTCAAAATTTTGAGACCTAAAATTTTTCAAGCGCTCTTCGGCCAAAAGTAGCTGATCTTTATATTGCTTTACTTGATTATCAATAAATAAAAATGCTTCACGACTCTCTGTCCGCTGCTCATCAGTGCTCGCTCTAATGAAAACATCTACCACCTCATTGATAACGCGATATGACTCTTCCGCAGTTGTATCTGAGTAGCTTATCTTTATATAACCAGCACCAAGCCCTTTTATAAGCACCTTTTCTCTTAAGCTATTAATTGCCTGCCCCAACTCCTCCGCCGACTCAAAACCTTGCACACCATACAAGTTATCAACCACCTGTTTCAAAATACGAGGTGAGTGAATTGTATCTTTTACTATCTTCGTGTGATTCTGCACTTTTGACTGCGCCGCCTGATCATCAAGCAAAGGCTTTAGTATATTCTGATTATCTGCAAATATTGTTGCCGACGTCTGAAATTTGGACGGCACAACCATCCATACAAAAAGAACAGTAAAACTAATACGAGCAAAACCTAAAAGGCACCAGAACTTTCTTTGCCATAG
>NZ_LWFZ01000712.1:0-6757 GCF_001635225.1 Oleiphilus sp. HI0086 | reverse complement strand
TCGAGTATCAAGATTTGTCTGTCTAATTATTACTAACGATAGATTAATCTGTTGCATTTTTATTATAGCGAACATTTGTCTGCTTTCGAGGTTTGAAATTGTATGTCAGAGAAAACTGAATTTTAGTTTTAGTGAATGCTGGGGGGCGTTTGCTATTGATCTGATTTAAATCGATATAGCCTTTTTATGTCTAGTGCATTATTAAGGTTTAAAGCAGGGAAATGGCATGACAAACAAAAATAAATTATCAACTCGCTTCTATTCAATAAAGAATATTTCTGTTCCTCAACTTATCGAAATGCATAAGTTATTTGTCCAGTATTACAATAACGCCGAGTTTGAAACGTTTGCGACAGATATGGGCAATAAAACGGGAGTTTTTATACTTGAGGATAAACTAAGCAAACGAATTATCGGTTTCTCAACATGGACCGAATTAGAGCTAGATCATGGTAATGAAAAAGCTATCGGTATATTCAGTGGTGATACCGTCGTTGATAAGGCGTATTGGGGAGATAAATCACTTCAAAAAGCTTTCGCAATAAAGTTATTTTCGACAAAACTCAAGAACCCTAGAAAGCATGTGTTCTGGCTACTAATTTCTAAGGGCTATAAAACCTACTTATTGATGACGAACAACTTTCACCAATTTTATCCCTGTCATCAACATCATAACCCGAAGCTAGAGAGTATTGTTGATGAATACTGTAACAAGCTTTATCCGAGCGCTTACTGTTCAAAAAGCCGCTTACTCGATTTTGGTGACGAATATCAAAACCTCAAGGAAGGTGTTGCCTGCATTACGCCAGAAATGAGAGATGAAAACCGTGATATCGACCACTTCGCAAAACTTAACCCAACGTGGGAGAAAGGTACTGAACTACCTTGCGCGGGCGAAGTAACTATAAGTATGTTACTCGATTTCATGCAGCGTAATATGATTCCTTTCAAGAAAAAACAGAGTCGGCAGAGTCTTCGTCAAAAAGCAGGTCAGGTCAGCAAAGAGCTGGGTGATGATTTGCGCCAAAGAGCTGATTCACAGAATTTGGAGCTATCTTAATGTCATTTCTCGGCTCGCTTGCTTCGAAAGGTTTGCATGTTGCGTCACACGCGCTATCCAACAAGGGTGGCGCAAGATTCCGCAGCGCTTGTCGTTCAGTAGAAGAGTCGCAATTATCGATTCTTCAGGGAATACTAGAAAGCGTTTCAGGAACTGAATCCGCAGCCAAGTATCACCTTAGGGAAAATAGCAGCCTCTCCGAGTTCCAAACATTGCCAATTAGCGATTATGATGTTTGGCACGAGCAAATAGAGCGCCAGCAAGCCGGCCGAGAAAATGTTTTAAGCAACATCAAGTGCGAGCGTTATCAGCCCACGAGTGGTTCCACCTCTAAAATGAAGTGGATTCCCTACAATCAAGCCTTCCTCGATGAATTAGATCAGGCAATTAGTCCCTGGATGGCAGACTTATACCGACAATTTCCTGAGATAAAGCAAGGCAAACATTATTGGTCTTTGTCATGGGTCCCGAGCGATCTAAGGAATAAACTTACGAGCAGCATTAACGATGACTTGCAACTTCTCCCTTGGTGGAAGCGTTTGTTTATGTCAGGGACAATGGCTGTTCCTGAAGCCATTTCACTTGCGAATACTTCTGAGGAATCCTCAATTGCAACGGCATGCTATTTAGTTGCTTGCCGGGACTTGTCGTTTATCTCGGTATGGAGCCCAACCTTTGCGCTAAGCCTGTTACAGTTAATCAAAGATAAGCAGCCTCTTATCGTTGAAGTACTAAACTCCGGTCAGTGGCCTGAGACTCTTTCTGGCTTATCACATCTATCCGCACCCAAAAACCCTGACGCCGCTAAGTCGTTAGATGCTTGGGATGGTGAGTTAAGTGCTAAAATGACAAGTATGCTTTGGCCCAAACTTGGTCTCATCAGTGCTTGGGACACCTCATCATCTAAAATTTGGGCGAACAAACTACGCGACTTGTTTCCCCATTGTCGTTTTCAAGGAAAGGGCCTTTGGGCCACTGAAGGCGTCATTAGCTTCCCGTTTCAGGGGAAATACCCATTAGCACTGACTAGTCACTTTTATGAGTTTGAGGACCTGGACACCAATCAAATACATACTAGCTGGCAGCTAACGGAGGGCCAGAATGTACGTCCCATTCTAAGTAGCTCTAATGGTTTACTTCGCTACGCGATGAATGACCAGCTGAAGGTAACCGGCTTTTTAGATCAATGCCCTTGCTTTGAATTCATTGGACGCCTTAGTGGTGTTGATATGGTGGGTGAGAAACTGTCGCCAGAGCTGGCAGTTAATATTATTAATGAGTTTTCCATGCATGACGCTATTTTGCCAATAAGCTTACTCGCGCTCCCTTCTTATTCTGAAGCAAACTTACCTCGCTATGCTTTGTTATGCGAAAACCAGGCTACATATAACAGACTTAACACTTGCGAGCAGAAAAACCTACAGGTCGAACTTGATCGCGAACTAGAAGAATTTTTGCTCCAGAACTTTCACTATAAACTTGCTCGCGAACTTGGTCAGCTCGATCATGCGCACGTTTTGCTCATGGAAGATGCCATGCAGGTTTATACCTCGCATAAGATAGCGCGTGGCATGGTGGCTGGTAACGTTAAAATTGAACCTCTGGTACTTTGGCAAAACGAACTATTCTCTCCTCAATGCTCGAGCGCAAGCAATGAACAGCAAAACAGAGTCGAGGCCGTAAGCTAATGAGCCAGCGCTACGAAATTCGCCCCGCCGAAGATGGTGATTCAGCTGCACTACTACGCCTGATTGATCAAACGCCACAGGAAGGAGAAGTGCACCTGAATTTTGAGCGCGCACCTAACTTTTTTCATGCAACAAAGGTGACCACAACAGATCCGGATGTTTGGGTCATGATTGATCATAAAACAGAGACCTTGTTGGCCTCATTCAGTATTGGTAAGCGCGAAGTTTATGTCGACGGCGAAAAAAGATTAACCCGTTACGGCAATGATCTACGTATTCACCAGGATTATCGTGGCGGAAGGACACTGTTACGTTTATTCAAAAAGTATCGAGAACTGATGCAGGATGAGTGGATGCAGACTGTGATATTGGACGAGAATAAAGCCTCTATCAACTCAGTCGGAAGTGGCCGTCTAAGTTTGCCGACTTATCACCAGGCCGGACAATTTCGTACTTATATGGTAGATCTGTATAAGAAGCAGCATAAAGCCACAACACTTTTAGTGCGACGAGCTAGCAATGCCGATAAAGCTCAGATGCAGTCTTTTTTCGATAAGCATGCGCCATCAAAGCAATTTTACCCTGTCTATGACTTTTCAAAAATTGGCACCAAAGACAATTACTATCGCGGGGTCGATATCGAAAATTATTTCCTCGCTTATGATGACGATGAACTTATCGGTATGTGCGCCGTATGGAACCAAAAAGATTTTAAACAAACGCGCTTTGTATCCTACCAAGGCAAGATGAAAGCCCTCAGGCACATCAATAATATTAAGAGTAAATTCTTTGGCGGCCTCCAGCTACCAAGTCCTGGAAGTTTAGCGAGCTACCTTAGCCTTCACACGGTTCTTTGTGCCGACAACCGGATTGATATCTTTCAAGATTTGCTGAGCTGCATCCTTAAAACCTATCACGCAAGTGATTATGAGGCGCTTATCTTTGGTTTTGATACGCGCGACCCTTTACACGAAGTTGCAAAAAACTTGAAGGCATATCAGCTTTTAAGTAATCACTATCTCGCTAGTTATGGCGATGACCCGAGCAAAGAAATGAAGCAACAGGGCTTGTTTTATCTCGAACCAACACGTCTATAATTAGCAGTAAGTTATGATGCAGTATCTAAAAAAATATCGTTCCGTCTTCCTCGCGCTTATCGTCGCGCTTGGCCTGATTTCTTGGCTCTACGATAACGCACCCGAGCCTGAGCAAAGTACTCAACAGAACCTGGCGCCAAGAGTTCCTTACACAGAGGTAATCGAAAGCAGCCAAGCGATTCCAATCTATAGTCGCGGTAGAGTATCTGCCTCAGAAGTTCGTCAGATTACCAATCAGGTACCCGGCCTGGTCAAACGTGTCAGCAAAGAGCTTAGTATAGGCGCAAGGGTCAAGCAGGGCGACATTCTCATTGAACTTGAACAACAGCCTTTTGTACTCGATATCGCACAAAAACAAGCTGAACTTGACCGAACTAAACTTGAATTAGTCAGAGTTAAAGCAAAGGCGGCTGTCGCACAAAAAGGCCTAAAACGAAACGCAACTGACTATGCGCGTCATATACCACAGGTGCGCCATGCCAGCAGTCAAGTTTCGGCCGCGGAAGCCGCCTTAGCTTATGCAAAACAACAACTCAAGAAGACTGTAATCAGAGCACCAATAGATGGCAAAGTCATTAAACTGAGTATTACTGAAGGCGAGTACATACTGGCTACCTCAAATGTTGCAACAATCTATGGGACTGACGAAGTTGAAGTCCGACTCCCGTTAAATGACCAGCAAATTGAAATTCTCGGTCTAAATCATAAAGGCTACTTGGGCAAAACAAGTAAACCTATTGCTAGCTTGAACAGCTATCAAAACCCGACAAAACAATGGCAAGGACTTATCGACCGAATTGAAGGGGAGCGCGATAGAAATCAGCTTCTTTATGTTATTGCGCAAGTTTCAAGCAATAACGCTTCAAACAAATCTAGCAAGAGCTTACTACCAGGCTCCTTTGTTGAAGCAAGGATCGAAGGGCAAGTAATCAATAATTTAAAGCTAATTCCTCGTAGTGCTGAACCTGCCAACAACACTGTTTGGACGATTGATAACGATATGCGCTTACACAGAAAAAATATCGAACTAGTGTATCGTGGCAAAGAGCTATCCTTCGTAAAGGCGGGATTAAATGCAAACGAACGTATCGTTACCGGTTCATTTCATTTAATGGCAGAAGGTATGAAAGTTGAGCCTTACCTAGCCAATGATCTCGCGCTTATTGAGCACCCTGTAGCGAGTACAATTCAATGAAAGGTGCGATCGCATGGTTTGCACATAATCCGGTTGCCGCCAACTTGCTTATGTTTACCGTGTTTGCCTTGGGTTATATCAGCCTGCCCGATATTCGCAAAGAGCTGATCCCAAATGTGTCCCTTGAACGTATTGGGATAGATACGAGCCTGCCTGGTGCGTCAGTTGAAACCATAGAATCTAGCATCTGCAAGCCAATCGAAAACCAGATTTATGATATTGAGGGCACACTTGAGCTTAGCGCTATTGCGCATGAGGGTTTTTGCTCAATGACTCTTGACGTAGCAGACGGCTACCTCACGAAAGATATACTAGATACAGTTAAAAGCCGTCTCGAAAACTATGATGCCTTACCAGACGAGGCAGAAGAGCCAACCGTCAAGGAATTGATTGTACGTAATCGCGTTAGTAAATTAATTCTCAGTGGCACCGCGGACTACGCTAGCATGAGCAAGATGGCGCGAAGCATACGCAGTGAAATCCTCGAAAACGATAACATCAGCATCATCGACCTAGAAGACGTTAAAGACTCTGAAATACAAGTCTATATCCCGGCACATAACTTAGAGCAATATCAAGTTAGCTTCGAAGAGATCAGTCGTCTAATTAGGCAACAATCAAATCAGTTACCAGGTGGCGTATTAAAAACCCATGACGGTGACGTACTAATCACCAGTGATGCTAAAAAAAGTGATGCAGAGGGTTATCGAAATATCATTATTGCCTCGAATGCTGACGGTGCCGAGGTAAGACTAGGCGATATTGCGAGCATCATCGACAACCGAAATAGCCCGCAAAGTCAGGCATCCTTTGACCACCGTGCAGCGGTTTCTCTCGATGTCTATCGTGTTGGCAATCAGAGTATTGTTACCATTGCCGAGGCAATTAAAGGCTATATAAAGCAAAAGCAACTGCCTGACAACATGCACTTATACGTTTGGCAGGACGAAGCAAAAAACTTTAAAAGCCGCATTGATTTATTGCTGGAAAATGCATTCAGCGGCCTCTTGCTACTCTTTGCGCTCTTGGTTCTGTTTCTTAATTTACGTCTCTCATTTTGGGTCAGCCTGGGAATACCATTTTCGTTTTTTGGCAGTCTGTTATTAATGCCCTCACTGGATGTATCCATCAATATTGTGTCACTGTTTGCTTTCATACTAGTGCTGGGCATTGTGGTCGATGACGCAGTGATCGTTGGGGAGTCAATTCATAGCCAGAATCAGGCAGGAAAATATGGTAGTGAAGGCGCGCTTGCTGGTGTCTATGACGTATATAAACCGATACTTTTTGCAGTCACTACAACCATTGTAGCCTTTTTGCCTTTACTGTTCTTACCAGGCCCCGAGGGTCAGTTAATGCAGGCGATACCTATTATAGTTATTTGTATTCTAGTGTTTTCGCTCTTGGAATCGATCTTTATTCTACCTGCGCACTTATCCCGTAAGGCATCAACATCAAGCGACGAAAAGAAAGACAGTCTGTTAAGTAAAATACAAAAGCAATTCAGCCAACACCTCGATAAATTAAACCAAGGTTTATATCAACCTTTATTAGTGATGGCTCTAAAACATAAAGAACTGGTTATCGTTAGTTTTAGCTTAATGTTTATCATCTTTATGGTCTTACTATCGACTGGTTGGATGAGAGTGGCGTTGGGCGTCGCGATTGATGCAGAGGTTGTTAATGCCTCAGTTGCTTTTCCGGAGGGCGCTTCACG
>NZ_LWFZ01000711.1:0-6407 GCF_001635225.1 Oleiphilus sp. HI0086 | reverse complement strand
AATCGATCGCGACTTCACCATTACAATTGTCGACAATCCAAGCCTAAATGCCTTTGCAGTACCTGGTAGCATTATTGGCGTAAACGCAGGGTTATTCTTTAACGCCAATACCGAACAAGAATTTGCATCCGTTATTGCTCACGAACTCGCCCACCTCAGCCAAAGACACTACGCCCGCATGCTCGAACGACAAAAGCTTGCGGCGCCACTGACACTCGCCGGCTTTCTGGCAAGCGCAATTATTGCTGCGACAGCTGGTTCAGAAGCTGGCGTCGCTGCACTGGCAAGCACTCAGGCACTTAGTGCAGAGAAACAACTAAAGTTTTCACGCAAAAACGAACAAGAGGCTGACCGCCTAGGTATTAAGATTTTAGCAAATTCAGCTTTCGACCCGCGAGCAATGCCAAAGATGTTTGAACGCATGTACAAACAAACACGGCTCAGAGCAGAGAGCCTCCCAGAATATCTATCAACACACCCTCTGTCCGATACGCGAATTAGTGATACGCGAGGGAGGGCTGAGCAGTACCCCAGAGCACGCTATCGAGATGACATTGACTTTCACTTTAGTAAAAACATGATCATTAGTGACTATGCGGAATCCAGGCAAGCTGCAGTTGAATACTTCAACAATATTCTGCAAAAGGGTAATACGACACAAATTAGTACCGCGACATTTGGCCTTGCCTATGCTCACCTAAAAACCAAGCCCCTCAAAACGATTGAGCTTCTGGAAAAACTATTAGAGCAGTATCCTAACCAGATATCGATCAACACCATCTATGCGCAAGCATTATCCAATGCCAGCCGCCACACCGATGCAATCAGCACCCTTGAGCAACAATTAAGCAGGAACCCTCACAACTACTCTTTATCTCGAGCGCTGGCAAAAGCGTATCTTGATGCAAACAAAATTAAGGAATCGAATCATCTACTCACTAAAATGAGCCTACGTTACCCTGAAGACCCCGAGATTTGGTACTTACTTGCTGAGGTAGCGGGGCTCGCTGGTGATATCGCGCATTTGCACCAAGCACGAGCAGAATATTTCTACCTTACCGCTAGAATGAATCAAGCTATCGAGCAGCTTAGCCTTGCCTTGAAAAAAACCACAAGTGAGCTTGATGAACTTAAGATCCAGTCAAGACTGGACCTCTTCTATGCCATCAAAGAAAACCCGCTGTTTTAAACGCGCAAACAGGGTGAATGGAAAGCCAAAGTTATTTACAACGTAGCTGAGAAGTCTAGCATTCTCTGAAGGGACTTAAGTGCACCGGCTCTTAATTCGGAGTCGACCTCTACTTCGCCACTCCCCTCACTTAATGCCAAGTACATATTTTCCAGGTCGTTCATTGCCATCCACGGGCAATGTGCACAGGATCGGCAGGTCGCTCCAGAACCGGCAGTGGGCGCTTCGATAAAGACTTTCTCAGGCGACAACTGCTGCATTTTATAGAAGATACCGTTATCTGTAGCGACGATAAATTCTTGATTCGGCAACTCTTGCGACGCTTTGATAAGCTGAGTCGTTGAACCGACCGCATCAGCAAATTCAACCATACTTTGCGGAGATTCCGGATGCACAAGTACCGCGGCATCAGGGTAAACCTTCATAAGGTCCTTTATACCCTGCCCCTTAAACTCCTCATGAACAATACAAGAACCCTGCCACATTACCATGTCAGCCCCTGTTTGCTTCTCTATGTAGTTACCTAAATGCTGATCAGGCCCCCACAGTATCTTTTCACCACGTTTATCAAGATAACTTACAAGCTCTAAGGCCATGCTTGAGGTGACTACCCAATCTGCACGGGCTTTAACAGCGGCGGACGTGTTAGCGTAAACAACGACAGTTCGATCAGGGTGCTGGTCACAAAATTCTTCAAACTGTTCAATCGGGCAGCCAATATCTAGTGAGCAAGTCGCTTCGAGCGTTGGCATTAGTACAGTTTTTTCCGGGCTGAGTATCTTTGCCGTTTCGCCCATAAAGCGCACACCAGCAACCAACAGAGTCTCAGCTGAGTGTTCCTTACCAAACCTCGCCATCTCTAGAGAGTCTGAAATGCATCCCCCAGTCTCTTCAGCCAATGCCTGTACAATAGGATCTGTATAGTAATGCGCAACGATAACGGCGTTCTTTTCTTTAAGTAGCGATTTAATCTTCTCTTTGTAATCTGCAACCTTGGCCTGA
Organism: Oleiphilus sp. HI0086; assembly: GCF_001635225.1. Taxonomy (NCBI): domain Bacteria; kingdom Pseudomonadati; phylum Pseudomonadota; class Gammaproteobacteria; order Oceanospirillales; family Oleiphilaceae; genus Oleiphilus; species Oleiphilus sp. HI0086. The sequence continues at coordinate 4,216 of NZ_LWFZ01000711.1, read as the reverse complement.
TCTAATTCTCTAGCCGAGAGATGCTCATGCGCTAAATGCTCTTGAACCAAAACGCGATCTTCAATACTTGCCATGTCGTTCCTATCTAAAGATATATCTAAAGTTCGAATCTATTTTTCTTACTAACTAGAAGCCACTCAAACACACAATACACTAATGTGAAGCTGCACCTAAAATTTGGGTGCCATAGTATAATCCTTGTGACAGTAAAATCTATAATTGATTGAGTACCAACGCAAGCAGATCGAAGCAGCGAGCGCAGACTAACAAATGACTATATGTTAAAACTAATGAATTAGCTGGAAATATTGGGACAGCGGACTTTCGAAGGGAATGGTGGGTCGTGCAGGATTCGAACCTGCGACCAATTGGTTAAAAGCCAACTGCTCTACCAACTGAGCTAACGACCCGATGAGGCGCATATAGTAATGATTTTTAAGAAAATAACAAGCGCAATTTCAAAAAAATTACATTAGTTTTACAGTTTTATAAAATTATACGAAAAATCTATAAAATTCAGTCGCTTAGCGATTGATCTTATAACTTTTTGCTAGTTTGGCAGCGGTACTATCAGGAAATTGCTTTTGAACCTCACTTAAGTATCTTTGAGACTCAGTCGGGTTCTGTAAGCGATCATATGCCACACCAAGCTTAAATAGAGAGTCAGCAACCTTACTGTGACCAGGGTATGCCTGCACAACGATAGAGAAAGCTTGTCTAGCCTGCTCTAGCTGAGGTAAGACTAAGTAAATCTCTCCCAACCAATAATAGGCATTACCTGTTAAAGGCCCATCTGGGTATTTCTCGATAAACGTGTAGAAACTTGTAACCGCCTCGTCAAACTTTTTGTCTTTGATAAGCCCATAAGCCTCTTGATATGCCTGCTTTGCTTCAGCCGAACTGGCTTTTTTGGGCTCGACAGCGACATCAGTAACAACACTTGCTTTCGTACCTTCTGACTCTCCATTCACACTTAGGCTAGGCGAAACGACTGAGGATGTATTGGAAACAGTAGAACTCGACCCACTTGACTTGGCTTGCTTGGACAAAGCCAACACTCTTGAGTCCAGGTCAAGATATCTAGCCTTCGCATTTCGCTTTAAGTGACGTATCTCATTAGCTTGCTCTTCTACAACACCTCTAAGAGCCTTAAGCTGCTGCTGCAATTCCTCGATCATAAAAAACAATTCACTATTTGCAGAGCTTTGAACCGGCAGTGCGACAGGCGCACTAACAGGCCGAGCCGAAGGCAACGCTGTTTGTTCAGCAGGCGCTGACGCTTCGGGCGCAGAATTGTTTTGTTCTGACTGAAAAATTAGTGTTCGCGCAGAAAGAGGAGCAGAAATAACAAGAAAGGACAGGAGGGTAACTGGTAATAGCGCCGGAGCTGAAAAACAGCTCCGCGCGAGAGTCTTATCAATAATCATAATGATTATTGATACTCAATATAAGCTCTTCGGTTTTGAGCCCATGCTGCTTCGTTATGGCCAGCATTTGCAGGACGTTCTTCACCGTAGCTAACTACTTCAATTTGAGCTTTAGAAACACCATTTACAATTAGGAATTTAGCAATCGAGTTACCACGACGCTCACCTAATGCAACGTTGTAACCCTTAGTGCCACGCTCATCACAGTGACCTTCAATCACAACTTTTGACGATGGGTTAGCAGATAAGTAAGCCGCGTGAGCTGCCAATGCAGGACGTGACTCAGACTTAACGGTTGACTGGTCAAACTCAAAGTAAAAAGTTCTCATTTCACGCAAAGCGGCTTGCTCGGCCATAGCAGCTTCTTTAGCTCTTTGAGCAGCCTGCTCTTCAACACTAATTTGATCAGCGTCTGGTGCACCTGAAACTGTACCGCCGGTTGAAGCACTGTCTTCAGATTGGTTTTCGTCTTGTGCAGCTGGAACTTCGTCTGCAGTGAACTCATCTTCAGTACTTAAGCTTTCACAACCAGTTAGTACTAAAATCGAAAAAATAAGCGCCAGGAACAGCTTGATCGAATTTAATTTCATCATCTTACCTTCATTTTTTTGGTGGGGATTCAAGTATTCTTTGTCAAATCGTACGCTTTTCACACTAAAATCATTTGACTTATTATCATACAAAGCTTACCGGATGCACTATAAAACACAAGCGGGTTTTAGCGAAAAGCTTTTATTTTTACCGGTTTATATCCAATAATTAATAATCTACAAAAAAGGTGACCAGGCAGGCTCCAGCACATCGCCCTTATTAGATGGTAAAAAATATTTCGCACCACCATCAACCGATACCACCGCTAAAACTTTGCTACCACCGCGCAAGGTCGAATATATAATCATACGCCCATTTGGTGAAACACTTGGCGACTCATCCAGCGATGTTGAGGTGAGAATTCTTTGATCCCCCGTCTCGATATCTATTTCTGCAATATGAAAACCTTGATCACCCGGCTCGGTACTTTTGTGGACGTAAAAAATACTATTACCGTCGCGGCTGTAGCGAGGCCTGGTATTATACTTCCCAACAAAGCTCAAGCGCTCCGGAATACGATCTCTCAGAGACATACGATAAACCTGTGGGCTCCCGCCCCTGTCACTTGTAAATACGACACTTTTACCGTCCTGTGACCAGCTTGCCTCGGTATCAATACCTGAGTCGAATGTTAATCGCTCAGTGCGATCACGAGCCAAGTCATAACTATATAACTCGGCGTTGCCATCTTTCGACAAGGTCATTACCAGAGAGGAATCATCTGGCGACCACATAGGCGAGTCATTCAAGCCTTTAAACGAGGTCACCTTTCTTTGATTTCCTGAAATCACATGCTGAATGTAAATTGCTGGGCGACCAGAGTCATAAGACACGTAAGTCAGGTGCTGCCCATCATTAGACCATGAAGGAGACAACATAGGCTCGCGACTAGTAAACAGTGTATAAGCCCCTTTCCCATCAGCATCTGCAACATTTAGGCGGTACTGACGCTGCTTGTTGGTTAACTCTTTAACGGTTATATATGCGATCTTGGTAGAAAACACGCCTTGGACACCCGTAATCTGCTGATACACACGGTCACTAATATAATGCGCTGTTTTTCTAAGGCTTGTAGGGCTTGCTTTTACTCGCTCGCTAATGAGAGATTTTTGAGTAAAGATATCAACAAGTTCATAGTCTACTATTACCTGCTTAGAACCATTTTGATGCGTGACACTCCCAACAACAATATAACTCTGCCCTAGCCTACGCCAGTCTCTGAAGTGCACCTGGTCGAAGCGTTCAGGTAAGCCGAGCATACGCGAGGTCGGCAAGGTATCAAAATCACCACTTCGTTGAAGATTGTTTGCAATAATTTTGGATACATCCTCAGGCAATGGCGATGCATTTTTATTTGCAAACGGAACGATCGCAATAGGCTGAGCACTTGCCGAGCCCACCTCTATTTCGATTACAAGCTCGGCATTTACTGCTGCCGATACAAATGCAGTTAATATCAGTATTAGAAACTTCTTCATTCAAACCTCAGAATTTCGTCACAAGAACATTTATCTAAAAAACGTTCACTAATCAACAGGTGAAAATCGCATCGAGAACTTACGAAAGTGCCGATCAAATATATTTACATCATCAGGAACAGGATAGGTACTAATGCTGCTAGCAGCATGCTCTGCTGAGCGATCATAGACCGGGTTTCCGCTAGTACTTTTAATCCCAACCGCTTTTAACTCACCGCTTGGTAAAAGCTCTATTGTTAAGGTGACGCTTAAACCGGTTGATTTGGGAGGAATACGCCATCTGGTTTGCACCTTACGTTTAATTGCAGCCATAAAACGCTCGACCTCACTCACTTCAAAGGCATGCGTGGCTTCGAGCTCAGCTTGGCGCGCCTTTTCTTCAGCAGCTTTTGCTTCTAAAAGTCGATCCTCTTCAAGCTTACGCATCTTTTCCAGTAAGACTTTCTCTTGAGCTTGTCGAGCCAATTCACGCTCTTTGATTTTTAGGGCTTCTTCAAGTTCCAGTGCTTTTTTCTTTTCCAGTGCCTTTTTCTTCTCCAGAGCCTTTTTCTTCTCTAGAGCTTTTTTCTTCTCTAGAGCCTTTTTCTTCTCCAGAGCCTTTTTCTTCTCCAGAGCTTTTTTCTTCTCTAGAGCCTTTTTCTTCTCCAGAGCTTTTTTCTTCTCCAGAGCCTTTTTCTTCTCTAGATCCTTTTTCTTCTCTTGAGCCTTTTTCTTCTCTAG
>NZ_LWFZ01000710.1:0-2955 GCF_001635225.1 Oleiphilus sp. HI0086 | reverse complement strand
CAGTATCTTTAGATACTTAATTTACGATTAAACAAACTAATTTAGTATTTCCCGAAATAATATTCCGAGACATTTCAAAACTTACACGACATAAGTCGACAACAAAGCAAAACCAAAGTGGCTCAATATACCGCCTGATTTCTTAAATAGCTATGCCCTGACAGGAGTTTTAAACACCTTTAATTTGTAAGGCATTCAACCCTTAAACCCAACACCTACTTGATAGATTTCCCGCGAGCGGGCCCTTGAAGCGTCCGGCTTACGGCTATATACCTTAGTAAACATCTGTCGCATATCTCCAATCAAGGAGTCAAAGCCCTCCCCCTGAAAAACCTTAGCGATAAATGCGCCATTAGGTTTTAAAGTTTGTCGCGCCATATCCAGAGCTAACTCAACCAGATACATCGCATTGGGTATATCAGAAGCAGCATTCCCACTCATATTGGGGGCCATATCTGAGATTACAAGGTCTACTTGACCATCAATTTCTGCCATAAGACGATCAAACACGTCTTCTTCAGTAAAGTCACCCTGAACAAAAGTCACATCAGGCAAGGCATCCATAGATAAAATATCGCTAGCGATTACCTTTCCACTTGGCCCAACCAGCTCTTGCGCTACCTGAGTCCAACCACCAGGCGCTGCCCCCAGGTCAATCACCGTCATACCCGGCTTAAACAGGCGGTCTTTTTTTTGAATCTCTAACAATTTGTAGCTGGCACGAGAACGATACCCATCTTCCTGTGACTGTTTTACATACTGATCATCGAAGTGCTCTTTCAACCACTTGGAACTTGATTTTGAACGAGCCATACCACCCTCTTTAAAAATTCTCGCTGCCCTGTCAGAGCATAAGCCTGACATTTAGCGGCATTATCAATCAAATAAAATAACTGTTAGAATGCGCGCCGTTAATACTTTTACTTACTATACGATTTCTACTACGGGTTATTTTCATGAGCTTAAGTTCTGCAGACAAAAAACATTATCGCACTATCGCACACAACCTAAACCCGGTGATTATAGTCGGAGATAAAGGTTTAAGCGAAGGCCTAATGGAAGAACTGAATCGCGCACTCAATGATCATGAGCTAATTAAAGTTAAAGTAGCAATTGGTGACCGCGATGACCGCAGTGCACTCATCACTGAGCTGGTCGAACAAAGTGGCGCCGAGCTAGTTCAAACAATAGGAAAAATCGCGGTGCTACTTAAGAAGAACAAGAAGCCTAACCCTAAGCTTTCAAACCTAATTCGTTAACCTTAAAATACAAATGGGGTGCGACATACGCACCTCTCTAAAATTTAAAAAACTGCCCAGCACTCCAAACACCAAGCTCAGTATCTTGCTCCGAGCGCTCACAAATATAATCTGCTAACTCGTAATAAACCGGCCGACTCAATTTTGCCATAAGCCCATGTCTTACCTTCACGTATGGCGACGGTTCCTGGCGTTCGTTATAGCTTACCTCGAGCGGGTGATCTGCCGACAAGGTGAAGTAATCGCCTAGCTGGGTAGAAAAATGCAGCTTTTGCGCTTCACCCTCACCTTCGCGATCTACCATCACGACAACAAAGGGCGCATCATCCACCGTAATTTTCATTTTCTCGTAAGGCGTCACCAGGAAGAAATCTTCACCATCACGGCGTAATATCCGCGACAACAGGCGAACCACTGCCTGCCGCTCCATCTTGTCTCCCTGATAATACCACTCACCCTGGGAATCAATACGTATATCTATCTCGCCAACTCGCTCCGGCTGCCACGTTTCAACAGGTGGCAAGCTATCATCCTCGCCAACTAATTCTCTTATCTGGGTCGCGATTGTCGGTAGGTCCCTATGCAGCCCCTCACCATCTATTTTTGCCATAGTTATAGGCCTCGCTGCCACTCTTGCCTAAGAGGAATTGCACCAGGCTTATTCAAAGCCAGATCAATTTTACTTAGCATCGCTTGCTTATCTGCCCCTAAATTACCTTTTAGCACCAAATAATTAGACGCGTGGTCGGAACGGAATACTGTATTTTCCAGTTCAAAATTAGCAATCAGGGTACGAATCTCATGAAATAAATCCAATTGTTCTAATGGCTCGTAATCACCATTAAATCCAGCCCTAAAGCGCTCTTCACCCATCGGAAAAGAAACTACTAACGTCGATACAAACTCTGGCTGTGTTTCATTCATAAGCTTGGCAGAGTTAACGGCATGTTGCTTTGAAAACTTCTTGCCACCCAAGCCATTTAATATCATCACGGAAGACTTGATGCCTGCAGCTTTTAACTTGAGTAAGGCGTCTTTAGAGCTTTCGTAAGTCTCACCCTTAACCACACATTCCAAGACTTTGTCGTCACCGGATTCACAGCCCACATATACCATGCTTAGGCCTAACGCTCTCAACTCAGCCAGCTCTTCTACCGTTTTTTTCTTAATATTTCTGGGTAAGCAATAAGCAGTAACACGTTCTTTATCTGGAAAGTAGCGATTAATACACTCAAGTATTTCTTTGAGGCGGCGGAACGACAAAGTCATTGCATCACCATCTGCCAAAAAGAAACGCCCGACATTCGGCATGCTCTTCGCCACTGCACTCACTTCTTGCTCTATCTCTTCGATCTTTTTGGGCTTGAACTTCTTCTGTTCAGCTGTATACATATCGCAAAAGGTGCACTTATTGTATGAACAACCATTGGTAACTTGAAGAATCAAAGACTTAGCTTCTGAAGGTGGACGAAATACGGGCTCAATGTAATTGATAGGCAAATAATTCATAAAATAATCACGGCAACTATTGGTTGAATCTAATCGTTTATTCTAACACAAGTCTTTATTAGCGAGCTCTCTATGGGGCAAACTGAGCTCACGAACCTTATCGAGACCGGTAATTTCTTTAGTTTCGATACGATATTCCCCCCTAGCAAGTCCATTAGACTGAGTAGCAAGAGAGATAAAGCAGTCT
>NZ_LWFZ01000709.1:0-4833 GCF_001635225.1 Oleiphilus sp. HI0086 | reverse complement strand
GATGCATGGGGGTGGCGAGGTTGGTTTGCGATACATACTTGGATTGCGGTGAAAGCAAGAGATGCTTCTGAATATACCGTTCTTGAAGTGATAGGTTGGCGTGCCAAACGAGGACTGTCTGTGTTGAGAGTCGAGAATGATATTCCTGATAGGTATTGGTTTGGTAGTCAGCCCCAAATTCTTTTGGATAAGCGAGGTGACGAAGCAGAAGAGTTGATCGAAGAAATAGTTGCTTTAGCTGAACGTTACCCCTGGGCTAACGAGTATAAAGTTTTTCCTGGCCCGAACAGCAACACCTTTCCAGCTTGGATAGCAGCGCAGGTGCCCGAACTGGGCTTGGAGCTTCCCTTTAGTGCTATTGGCAGTGGTTACGTAGATTAACAGGGCGAAGAGTTTATGACTGAATATCAACCTATGACTTTGTTGATGAACGCTAGGCAAGAGGCCAAGCAAAACCAGGACCCCAGTGCTAAATATTGCACACTCGCGACACTCGAGCAAAATGATGCGTCTCAACCAAGAATGCGCACCTTGGTCGTACGCGAAATCAATGCAGATAGTTGTGTACTGTTTGTGAACAAACTTGCCCAAAAGAACCTACTACATTTAAACGAGGCGAAGGTAGAACTGCTATTTTTCTATCCTTCGCTACTACAGCAATTTAGAGTTCGGGGTGAATTGTCATTAATGTGTCCTGAGGTTCTTGAAACTCACTGGCAGCATAAACCTTATATTTCAAAGTTGCTGGATCATTTTTATCATACTGTCGCGCACCAGAGCGCTGCCCTGGAAGGCTCATTTGAGGTAGAACGGGGTATTAACGCGCTGAAAGAAAAGTACCCTAATCCTGATACAGTTCCTTTCACAGATAATGCGCTTGGGCTGGTGGTGTCTGTGAATTATCTAGAGTACTGGCGAGGCCATGAAACTGGCTTGCATGAGCGCACTTTATATCGACATATAGGCCACAGTTGGGAACGAGCTGCGCTTGTTCCTTGAATAGCGCGAACTATTGGGCTGCACTCTCTGCTACTCTTGGCGCCAATCATGTTTTCTGCACGTGGCAGGTTTGAGTCCCTAACCGATAGGATTGGTGTAGGGAAAATGGTTAAGGGGTGTTGATGCGAATGTTCGCGTATCTGATACCCTAATCTGTGGGTACCATGGTGGCAAGATTCAGTAGTGGGTGTGGATTGACTAAGTAAAATAAAAGAGGGCCGCAGGTTTGTCGACAAATTACTCTTAGCTCTTGTTTATAAGTATATGTATATCTGTGCTGCGGATATCTCAAACGATTACAATAACCCTGATGCTACTAAATTAATTAAGAGATCTTTTGATAGCCTCCTCTAATACACTGTCTAAGGGGGTTACCTGAGATCTGAACAAGGAAATACTTGATAAATCGGAAGAGATGAGGAACTTGTTGAAGTTCCAATTTGGTGATTTTTCAGTCCGTTGTTTTAGCATTTTGTAGAAGTCGTTTTGTTGAGGTCCTGTTACATAGCTCGGCGCTAGCATGGTGAAACTAACGCCGAAGTTTTTGAAGCAGACGCTAGCTGTTTCTGCTTCAGTTGCTAATTCTTGCCTGAAGGAGTTAGAAGGGAAACCGACAATTTCCAAACCCTCATCTTTATATTTTTGATAAAGCGCTTCAAGTTGAGATAGCTGAGGGGTAAATCCGCATCGGCTTGCTGTATTAACGATAAGCAAGGTTTTCCCTTCAAAAGCCTGACAGAAGTCAATAGATTTTGAAGAGTGAAGACGCTTGGATTCATAGTTTAGCAAGGGGTCACAGCTTGCGTAACTTAATGATGTATTCGCCAAGCATAGCAAACCAATGATCGTAATTTTTGCTAGATGCTTCATATAAATATTTCTCCCTTCAATCGAATTAAGGATGCGCTGAAATCGAAGTTATTAAGTATATATATTTAGATACGCGAATTCTTAGTTTCTGGTTCACTTGGGTTTATACCTTGGCGTGTTGACCTTGTATCGAATTAGGACCAACCCTAAAATTTATTCTAAGTTCTTATTGTTTTAAATCATGGCCCTGGCTATTGGAGGTAAGAGCGAGTGCAGCGAAGCACTTTGCTCAGAATTATGGTAAAACAAACACGTCAGTTTAAGGTTTGTACGTTTAACCTTTTTAACTATATTGAACCTCCCAATGCATTTTACGAGTTGGAGAATATTTATACTGACCAACAATGGCGTAAGAAGGAAGCATGGATACTTAGGCTTCTGAAAGTAATTGGCGCAGATATTGTTGGTTTTCAGGAGGTGTTTTCCGTATCGGCTCTGAATAGCTTGTCAAAGTCAGCGGGCTTTGACTATTTTGCAACAGTCGAACAGCCCAACAAGAAGTCTGACTATCTGTTTGATATGCCCGTTGTCGCGATTGCTTCAAAATTCCCCATCCTATCTAGTGAAGCAGTTTCGGTTGATCAATATTTGATTCAGAGTTTGGGGCTCAACTCAGAATTTGTTTTTAGTCGTCAGCCGATCAGGGCCGTTATTGAAATCGATGATTACTCCAAGGTTGCCGTGTATGTGGCGCACTTGAAGTCTAAAAGGTCGAAGTTTGATCGTCACTTTTATGTGGATACAGCCGACAATGAACAAGTTCGTAATTTCCTTTACGACGACCTGCATGGTCGGTGGGCTTCAAGTATGCAGAGAGGAACTGAAGCAGCTCTTCTCTACAATGACTTTTGGAAATCTAGTGCGAAGGAAGATATGCCAACCATTATGCTTGGTGATCTAAATGATACGATCGACTCAACGCCTTTGCAGTTGCTGGTGGCTGGCGGGCATATTGATAGAATTGGATCGAAATATGTTTCATCCCTTTCTGCTGCGGAGAGGCTGAATGTTGAAAAACATACACTTTACGATGCCTTTGAAATTAGTGATAAAACTATCGAAACTCGTCGTAGCCCTACACACTATTTTGCAAATAAGGGCAGTGTTTTAGATTATGTGCTGTTATCAAAGGAATTTGATGCTAACAATCCACGCAGTATTGCGGAAGTCGTTAGTTATGACGTGCACGATGATCATCTGCAAAACCCTAACTATGAGGTAGACGCTGAAGCATCAGACCATGCCCCCGTGTCAGTCACCATCGAAACGGCCTTTTAAAGACTCCTAGACTCTGCTGTCGCCTAAAAAGCAATTCCAAATCAATCCTCACATTACTGCTGACAGTGATCCATATCGAGTTTGTATTCGTAGACCTTACTGATAACTGGTAACGAATTCGAGAAGAGTAAGTTGGAACAGTCAGCAGTAACAATCCGTCGCGACACATTGTACTACGATGGCGAATGCCCTCTATGTACAGCTGAGGTGTGTCGATTGAAGAAACATGCAGGCGACAATCTCACGATTAAGAACGTACATGATTTGGATTCAACAACTGAATCGCCGAGCAAAGATGTTTTGCTGAAGAGGCTGCACTTGAAAACTTCTGACGGAGAGTGGTTAGTAGGCGTTGATGCAAATGTTAGGGCTTGGCATCACACGCCCTACGCTCGTTTTTGGCGGGTACTTAACTGGCCTTTCATTCGTTTGTTTAGCCGCTGGGGATATGAAATATGGCTAGCGTATCGCCAGTATAGAAGTAAAAAGCAACCCTAGAACCAGAGTCCTGAATGTAGAGTAGGTAAAAAAGAATGTTTAAATGGTTTAGCAAAAATCCTTCTAAAAAACTCGTGAAAGCTTATGAAGCGAAGCTCACCGAGGCGATGCATGCACAGCGCAATGGCGACATAAGAGCCTATTCTATGCTCAGCAAAGAAGCCGATGATATTTATCAGAAAATACAAAGTGTTATGGCTAAAGAAAGTGCTTAGGGCAGGTCATCACGATGTCTAATCAATTTTTCTATACCGAAAGGCTCGGATCGATGAAGTTTATCTTGCTAGCTTGTTCTGTATTTGTGAGTTCCTTACTCACAGGGTGTAGCTTGGTTAAATACACGATTGAGCATGCTCCCTATTCGCTTATTCAGTCAGATGGAAATTTTGAGATCCGACATTACGACCAGATGTTATTGGTTTCCACAACGATGAATAGTGAAAAGGGGAGATCGTCAAACGATAGTGCTTTCAAACGACTTTTTGCGTATATCTCCGGCGAAAATAGTAAGGGGCAAGATATCAGCATGACCGCGCCTGTGTTCATGGATCAAGACAAAGCAACTAAAATGTCTTTTGTTCTTCCCGAAGATTTCAGGATTGAGACAGCACCGGCGCCGAGAGACCCAAACGTTTCTTTGGAGCGAGTCAATGATTACACCGTTGCAGCGATTCGCTTCAGTGGTTGGCTGGACGAGGACACAATAGAAAGCAAGAAAAGCGAACTATTGGCTTGGTTGAATGAGCAGGATATCAAAGCCATTGGGCAGCCTATTATTGCCGGTTATGATCCACCTTCGTCAATTCCTTTTTTTAGACGAAATGAAGTTCTAATCCCGATAGAGTAGACCCCATCTTTGTGTTCGTATGCCATGAGTGTGAGAAGGGTGCTATCTAACTGGTCTCTTCTGGACAGTGTGTAGATCCTAATCTATCTTTGATAGTGATCTGCTTTAATCAAACAGGACACTTCAATAAGGAATATAATCCAATTATTGAGGTGTTAAATGACAAAACGAAAGAACAGAAGTTATACAACAGAGTTTAAACAAGAAGCGGTTGCCCTGGTCACCGAGCAAGGCTATAGCGTTCCTAAAGCGGCTGCTTCATTGGGTATTACAGATAAGTTGCTCTACAACTGGAAAGCCAAGTTTGATGCGGAACAATCTGGTACTGGCTTAAATACAGA
>NZ_LWFZ01000708.1:0-9419 GCF_001635225.1 Oleiphilus sp. HI0086 | reverse complement strand
TATTTCAGAACGCTTTTTAAAAAGCTCTGCGGTCAAACACCAAAACAATTTAGACAAAGTAAACTAAAACGCTAATACCTATAGTCCGTCGAGTGCAACAATTCTGTTTTTGATCTCTTCAGGAATGGCATGTTTACAGTTATTGTTATAATCGTAAAAAACGATTATTCCCTCACCTTCTGCCGCAATTCTGCCAGTATTATGGCTCATAACGTAGTACTTCATGGTAAAGCGATCTTCTGAAATTTCGCACACTCGCGTTGCCACGGAGATATTGTCAGGGTAGCTTAAAGGCGCTTTATAGCGGCACTGAGTAGAGGCCAGTATTGGGCCAATACCAGAGCGTTTCATTTCTTCATTATTACCCAGTCGGTCAAAATAGGCAATTCGCGCACTTTCGAAGTATTTAAAATAGACGACATTATTAACGTGCTGAAAGGCATCCATTTCACCCCAGGCTACTGGCGTATCTATCGAAACCTGACACTGCTCAAACACTTCGCTCATTACTACCTCTTCGCATTGTATTTATCAAATCATGGTATAAATGAGTGTAGAGCTTAACGACAAACAAACACATTCACAAAACCTATACCGAAAATAACATTCATAAGCCTGAGTAATTATTAACTTTTGCGGGGAAATCCCATACAATATGTGCGCGAAAATATAAGGGTGGTCTAAACTCAATAGATTTCGATCTAGAGGCTAAGATCTAGCAATAAAGACATCTGACCACCAGCCTAAGCTAAAGTGAACCTTAGAAATCAAAAAGTCACAAGAGCGGGCCATAATAAGGGAAAGATAGCTGTGGACACATTCCACACTAAATTTAAGCAGACGCACTGCTGAGAATAAGCGCCCAATGGGGAGCTTGCATAGTGAATAAACAGGAACACCTGATCAGTTCACTGGAAAGCCATGCTCCGTTGGACACCGATGAAACTACTTGCATCCAATGGCGTATTAAGTAGTTTTTTGATAGTCATTACTAAAACTTTGAGTGAGAGATTCGTATGAGTTTGTATTCAGAATACCTAGAAGAAATTGAGGTTCGTAAAAAGGACCTAGGTTTGAACCCTAAGCCAATTGATAGCGCAGATTTGTTATCAGAGATCATCGCTCAAATTAAAGACACGGGTAACGAGCACCGCGAAGCGTCTTTAAACTTCTTTATCTACAACACGCTTCCAGGTACAACTCCTGCGGCAGGCGTTAAAGCAGCATTCCTAAAAGACATCGTTCTAGGTAATGAAACTGTTGCTGAGATCTCGCCTGAGTTCGCTCTTGAGCAACTTTCTCACATGAAAGGTGGCCCTTCTGTTGAAGCACTTCTAGACATCGCTCTTTCTGACGACGCACAAGCTGCAGCAGCGGGTGAAGTTCTTAAGTCTCAAGTATTCCTATATGACGCTGATACAGCTCGTCTAGCTGAAGCATTTAAAGCAGGCAACGCGATTGCTAAAGAGATCCTAGAAAGCTACTCAAAAGCTGAGTTCTTCACAAAGCTTGACGATATCCCAGAGAAAATCGACGTTGTTACTTACATCGCGGCTGAAGGCGACATCTCTACTGACCTTCTTTCTCCTGGTAACCAATCTCACTCTCGTGCAGACCGTGAGCTACATGGCCAGTGCATGATCACGCCTGAAGCACAACAAGAAATCGTTGAGCTAGGTAAAAAGCACCCTAACGCTAAAGTGATGCTAATCGCTGAGAAAGGAACGATGGGTGTTGGTTCTTCACGTATGTCTGGTGTTAACAACGTTGCACTGTGGGCTGGTGAGAAGACTTCTCCATACATTCCATTCATCAACAACCGTCCGGTAGTTGCAGGTACTAACGGTATCGCACCTATCTTCCTAACGACTGTTGGTGTAACCGGTGGTATCGGTCTTGACCTTAAAAACTGGGTTAAGAAAACTGACGCAAACGGTGAAGTTGTTCGTGATGCAAACGGCGACCCAGTATTGGAAGAAGCATACTCTGTTGCAACAGGTACGGTTCTAACAATCGATACTAAAGCTAAGAAGCTATACAACGGTAGCGAAGAATTGTCAGACGTTTCTGATGCCTTCACGCCACAAAAAGTTGAATTCATGAAAGCTGGCGGCTCTTACGCGGTAACTTTCGGTAAGAAGCTACAAACATTTGCTGCTGAAACGCTAGGCGTTGAAGCACCAGTTGTTTACGCTGCTTCTAAAGAAATCTCTAACGAAGGCCAAGGCCTAACTGCAGTTGAAAAGATCTTCAACCGCAACGCTGTTGGTGTTACTTCTAAGACTCCACTACACACGGGTTCTGACGTTCGCGTTAAAGTGAACATCGTAGGTTCTCAGGACACGACTGGTCCTATGACTTGTCAGGAACTAGAAGCAATGGCTGCTTCGACTATCTCTCCAAGTGTTGATGGTGCTTTCCAGTCTGGTTGTCACACAGCTTCTGTATGGGACAACAAAGCTAAGGCTAACACGCCTAAGCTAATGGCATTCATGAACGCGTTCGGCGTAATCACTGCACGTGACCCGAAAGGCGTTTACCACTCAATGACTGACGTAATCCACAAAGTATTGAACGACATCACTGTTGATGACCGTGCAATCATCATTGGTGGTGACTCTCACACGCGTATGTCTAAGGGTGTCGCATTCGGTGCTGACTCTGGTACGGTTGCAATCGCACTTGCGACGGGCGAAGCAGCAATGCCTATCCCTGAGTCTGTAAAAGTAACCTTTAAAGGTTCTATGAAGCCTCACATGGACTTCCGTGACATCGTACACGCAACGCAAGCACAAATGCTTAAGAAGTTCTCTGGCGAAAACGTTTTCCAAGGTCGTGTAATCGAAGTACAAATCGGTACTCTACTTGCTGACCAAGCGTTCACCTTCACTGACTGGACTGCAGAGATGAAAGCGAAAGCGTCTATCTGTATCTCTACAGACGAAACGCTCATCAGCTCTCTAGAGTTGGCTAAGTCTCGTATCCAGATCATGATCGACAAAGGTATGGATAACGAAGCGAACATGCTACAAGGTCTTATCGATCTAGCTGACAAGCGTATCGCTGGCATCAAATCTGGTGAAGAGCCTGCACTTGCTCCAGACGACAACGCTAAGTACTACGCCGAGTTGGTTGTTGACCTAGATGCGATCGAAGAGCCAATGATTGCTGACCCAGACGTAAACAACGAAGACGTATCTAAGCGTTACACGCACGATGTTATCCGTCCTACTTCATACTACGATGGCCGTCAGGTTGACCTTGGCTTCGTTGGTTCTTGTATGGTTCACAAAGGCGATATGCAAATCATCGCTGCGATGCTTCGCAACCTAGAGAAGAAAGGCCCGATCACGTTTAACGCGCCACTCGTTGTTGCACCACCAACGTACAACATCGTTGATGAGCTAAAAGCTGAAGGCGATTGGGATATCCTATCTAAGTACGCTGGCTTCACGTTTGACGATGACAATCCAAAAGAAGCGGCTCGTACTTCATACGAGAACATCCTTTACCTAGAGCGTCCTGGATGTAACCTATGTATGGGTAACCAAGAGAAAGCGGCTCCTGGTGATACAGTGCTAGCGACTTCAACTCGTCTATTCCAAGGCCGTGTTGTAGAAGACTCTGCTGAGAAGAAAGGTGAATCACTACTTGGTTCTACGCCAATGGTTGTTCTATCAACTATTCTTGGCCGATTCCCATCATTGGAAGAGTACAAAGAAGCTGTTGAAGGTATTAACCTGACTTCTTTCGCTCCACCAGCTGAAGATTTGGCCGTGCCGGTTAAAATCGTTGGATAAGGTGGATTAAGACTTGGTCTTAATCATAAAAAAGCCCGGTCATTGACCGGGCTTTTTGCTTTCTATGTAGCTCTAAACAGAGTCTCTACTGGCTATTTAGCCATTGTACCAATACTTTATTTTACTAAATTATCACTTCTGGCAAGTAAGGAAAATCACTCAAGGGGCGCTTATCCATTCTTCTGTCATCGGTATGACGCCTATCAAAAGGTCCTAGACTTTCTAGACTGGGCATCAAGCTGTCTCTTCGACTACTGACCCGACGATCCAAGCTAAGGTCATACCCTACTTTGCCCGCCATGACTTTTCGTTTTTTGCCAATATTTTTACTTACAGTTCTCTTTCTGCTTGAAGTGTACATTTACCACCTCCTCGCTTCCGGGTGAGAAGCGCTAAGCTATTCACCTATTAGTCTACGCCTAAATTCGACACCCCATTAAATTGTTTTGTCATAGTAATTCTGTGTTCATAGTTTTGAGTTATTAGTGAAGCCAGCGCGGCCGAAGGATCTGCCTACAGAAGTCGACTTACCTCGTGCCCGTAGGCAGAGGGTTCCACCCCTCGCTGATCAACCCCGTGCTAGCCCTCGTGCAAGCCGTAGAAGGATCTGCCTAAATGAGTAATGTACTGCTTGAATCAAGTACTCCCCCGCTAAAAAAAAGGCCGAGCAGTGGATCACTGATCGGCCTTTGCATTCCCTTTAGACTATGCGCTAGAAGTCTTCCCAGTCATCATCATCGTTTGAGTTATCACCACTGTATTTGATCACCTGATCTTCTGTCGGAGCAATACCGGTATCCATCGGCACCGAAGTCGTTTGCTGTGGAGCTTGGCTGACAGAAGGAGTCGGTGCAGGCGCTGATGTAGGTGCTGAAGCAGGCGCGCTAAATATTGCGGCCTGGTGATTCCCCACTCTGAAGAAGCTAACCATCTGATTCAAGGCTGATGCTTGCTCACTCAAAGCCTCACTAGAGGCACTTGCCTCTTCAACCAAGGCTGCGTTTTGCTGGGTCATATCATCCATTTGCATGACTGCTTGGTTAATCTGCCCAATACCATCATTCTGCTCGGCTGCTGCCGTGGCAATTTCTTCTACTCTTACAGCAACCTCTTCAACTGACTTCACGATATCCGCAAGTGTCTGGCCAGAATCATTTACAAGCTGAGAGCCCGTTTCAACCTTATTGACGCTTTCACGAATCAGGTCTTTGATCTCTTTCGCTGCCGTCGCAGAACGTTGAGATAAGGTTCTAACCTCACCTGCCACCACTGCAAATCCTCGACCATGCTCACCCGCTCTAGCGGCCTCAACGGCTGCGTTAAGCGCTAGCAAGTTAGTCTGGAACGCAATCTCATCAATGACACCAATAATGTCGTTAATCTTATGACTCGAAGCGAGTATTTCTTTCATTGCTCCCACTGCGCCATGAACAACCTCACCACCTGCAACCGCTTTCAATTTAGCGTCGCTAGTGACTGTATTTGCCTGTGAAGCATTCCCGGCACTTTCTTTAACCGTGCTGGTAATCTCTTCCATGCTCGCTGCAGTTTCTTCAAGAGAACTCGCCTGAGACTCTGTGCGCGCACTTAGATCAGCGTTACCTTGCGATATTTCGTTCGCGGCTTCGTGAACCATCGACGTGGATTCACGAATCTGCGTAATGATCTCGGTAAGTTTGGTCACCGTCGCATTCACATCTGTCTTAACCTTACCGAAAGATCCTCGGTATTCACTGCTAATTGTCTTGGTCAAATCACCCTCTGATAATGCAGACAGAACTTCACCCACATCAGCTAAGAAGGAGTCTGCACTTCCAACAGTCTGGTTCAAACCTTCTGCTAACTTAGCAAAGAAGCCTGTTTTACCTTCAGGGTCCAGACGCTTGGACAGATCACCATTTGCCGCCGCAAAAACAAGTCGGTCGATTTCTTGTTCGATAGCGACTTCGTTAGTTCGGTCAGCCCACTCAACAACCGTACCAATACGTTCGTTATCGTCGTTTGTAATAGGGTTCACAACCAAGTCCATATTACGGCCACCAATATTCAGACTTGCCGAATACTCACTCGTCAGGCTCTCTAACAATTGTTTCTGATGCGAGGGGTTCTTATGGAAGACATCAATACTGCTTCCTAACAAGGTATTGACGTTGAAATTACCCAGGTCTTTTTGAATGTCACTTTCTGCATTTCGCAAGGTCGATATCACTGCATCATTCATGTAGATAATATCGCGGTCGGCATTGGCCACCATGACATTTGCCGAAACACTATCCAAGGCTTGCTTGATACGCGCATTATCATTAGCGACACTACGCTCTTTAGCCAATCGTTTTAGCTCTTCAGTTTGATCATCCCACTCTACGACCGTACCAATGCGCTCACCCTCATCATTAACAATCGGGTTAACAACAAGGTTTAGATTACGACCACCCACCACAATATCTGCAGAGTATTCAGCAGTCATCCGTTCTATCATGCCACGCTGGTGCGCTGGATTATTATGGAATATGTCTATATTACTGCCAATAATCTTATCAACAGCAAAATTGCTTAGCTCTGCTTGAATATCCTTCTCGGCATTGCGCAAAGTATCAACAACCGCATCATTCATATAAATAATATTAAGCTGGTCATCTGCAACCATAACGTTTGCAGAAACGCTATCAAGCGCCTGCTTCATACGTGCATTTTCGTTGGCTATGCGACGCTCTTCTTCCGTGCGTTTCAGCTCTTCAGTGATATCGTTCCATTCAATTACTGTTCCTAAACGCTCGCTTTGGTCATTAATCACCGGCGTTGCCATTAGGTCAAACACTCTTCCGCCCGTTTTCATTCGACTCTTCTGCGTGCCGTTAAGGTTTTCTATCACCGCACGCTGATGACTTGGATCTTTATACAAAACATCTGCACTTGCGCCTAACAAGTTATCCGCATCAAAGTTTGGTAAATCACTCCGTAAGTCTGCTTCAGCGTCTTTGAACATCTTCTGAACCGACGCGTTCAGATAGATAATATCCATGCGGTCATCTGCCAACATGACATTGGTATTACAGACATCAAGGGCTTGCTTAATTCGGCTACCTGAATTCGCAATCGCGATCGCTTCTTCTACTTCAAAGCCCATTTTTATCTGCATCGATTTAAGTGAGCACATCAAGGCCGTTAATTCATTATTGCCGCTGACATGGATGTCTTCACGGTAATTGCCACTTGCGATTTCACCAAAGTTGGCCAGACACTGATTAATCGAACGAAGAATATTTCGTGATAAAGCAAAACCCAAAATTAAAGTCATCAAAATCGCAATAGTAGTTAAGGCACTTATAATATAGAACTGTGCTTGCATGCCTTCTACACGTTCAGTTAATAACTCTTCAAGCAAGTTTGCACTTTCATCGTACAATTCAAATGCTTTGTTAATACCTCTCGTTCCCTCAGCGAAGAAAGACTTTGCATCCATTGAAGATATCGCCAGGTCACCTTGTCTAATGTGGTCGACAGAAGAAATAAATCCACCAATAATACGCTCAACATCAGCCGCAAGTGAGCCTAGCCTCTGTTTAACTCTTTGCTCCGCACTAGCACCAGAGTTATAAGAAGTTAGCAGACCTTTGTAATTGACATCAACACCGACTTTCAATTCAGTCAATCGATTTAGTTGGGCCTGCCCAATTTCCTGATTAGCAATGACACCTGAGCCCAAGCCTCTAGCCTGGCCCATATTTTCGACCAGGGCTGGAATCTTGTTGACCACCAAGTCCATGCTATAGAAACTGCCTAACTCAGGATCAAGTATTAGGTTCGAGGTATCGCCAGCGTGAATTATCAGGTTTAGCACATCA
This sequence comes from Oleiphilus sp. HI0086, assembly GCF_001635225.1. Taxonomy (NCBI): domain Bacteria; kingdom Pseudomonadati; phylum Pseudomonadota; class Gammaproteobacteria; order Oceanospirillales; family Oleiphilaceae; genus Oleiphilus; species Oleiphilus sp. HI0086. The sequence goes on along the minus strand of NZ_LWFZ01000708.1, from coordinate 1,774 downwards.
CTAATAAGGTCAGAGTGGCGAGAAAAACTGGCTTTAGCCTCAAGGCTAAATGCTATTCCCTTCAAACTGTCCCACTTCCTTTGAATCGCTTTGAACTTGCTAGAAGCTTGTAACTTTTCTCCTAATCTGGCGTCAACTTCTTTAGCCTCATCAAACAAATCGTTTATCTTTTGCCTTACAGACAATATTTTGGGTTCAAAAGAAGCGTCACCATTCAGATAAGCGTTAGTCATACCACGGTGTTGTGGAATAAACTGGAGTAGCTGTCTCATCGGTCGAATATATTCGACGCCGACGAGCTCCTGTTTAGAGAACTCTATTTGATCATATTGCTGAGCCAAGGTATTCACGACCAAAGCACTCAACATTAAGAGTACTGCACCCAGAAACATAAACTGCTGAGTGAGTTTAATATTGCTTAACTTAGGAAGGTGTTGAGTAAATCCCGACTTAACAACGTTACCACCATCTAGTGCTATTTCGCCATTTTTAAGGGCCACATAAGCACCTTCTGCTGCAGTAATTTCCTCACGACTGGGAATGGAGCGAACCGACATATATTCAACAACTTTGCCGTCTTCCCAGATAGGCGTCACATTTGCCTTTACCCAATAAAAGTCACCGTTCTTACATCGATTCTTAACGATTCCCGTCCAGGGTCGCCCCTTCTTCATCGTATCCCATAGATCCTTAAACGCTTCGGGCGGCATATCCGGGTGCCTGACGACATTGTGATTCTTTCCGACCAACTCCTGTTCAGAAAAGCCACTGATCGCGATAAACGCCTCATTGACGTATGTAGTGATACCTTTGAGATTGGTTTTTGAGACCAAGGTCTGACCTTCGGTCATCATGACTTCATTGTCAGTCACCGGCATATTGATCTTCATAGAGACACCCTAAGTATTTTTTAAGCGCGTTATTTTTAGATAGTGTGTAGTGAGCAAGCTATAGACTAGTTATCGTCATGTCGGCCCATTTCCTTGAATGAATCTGTCTATTTTGGGGTGAATTGCTTATTTAGCACTATAAATATAGGACAAAATTAGAAATACCCCCTACCTATTTAGGGATATTTTAGAAAGAAAGTATTTGGATTCAGTTGGGGATTAACGTTTATATCAAACAAACAAAAAAGCCGTCACAAATGACGGCCCTACTTACACTCATTATGCTATTCGAAGCTTACATCTGCGACTGTAAGTAATTTTGAAGCCCAATCTTATCAATCAAGCCCAATTGCTTCTCTAGCCAATAAGCATGATCTTCTTCTGAGTCTTCTAACTGCTTAACCAGCATTGCACGGGTTTCGTAATCTTGCTCAGACTCACACAAAGCAATCGCTGCCTTAAGGTTTTTAATTACTGAGTATTCTACATTCAAGTCATTCTGTAGCATTTCCGAAACTGTTTTACCGACATTTAGCGGCTCACGCGTTGCCAAGTCTGGATGCCCTTCCAAGAACAAAATCCGTTTGATCATTTGGTCTGCGTGATCTGTCTCTTCTTCACGCTCATGATCCAAACGTTCATAAAGCTTATCTAAGCCCATATCTTCATAAATTCGAGAGTGAACAAAGTATTGGTCTATTGCCGTTAGCTCACCCGCTAACAAGTGATTTAATTCTGCTATAACTTTATCTGAACCTTTCATATTTCACCCCCTTAATCATCTTCAATCATTGATTGCATATAGTTCTCGATCGTCACTTTATCGATCAGATCAAGCTGAGTTTCCAACCAATCTAGATACTCCTCTTCTTCTGCAAGAATTT
>NZ_LWFZ01000707.1:0-7078 GCF_001635225.1 Oleiphilus sp. HI0086 | reverse complement strand
CTTATTCCATCCGCTTGAAAGGACATCTGCGGCAAGCTCACTTTTCTCTACATGATCCTGAGACGAACTCTCTGCAATAGGAGATTTTTCCTCATTCCGCAAAGTAGATTGTTTATCAGGTTCAGGCACTGGTTCCGAGACAGGTTCTTGAACTGGACTTTCAACAACGCTGGTAACAGGCTGCTCAGTTTCTGCAAAGCTCTGCGTTTCAACAGGCTCTTGTAAGCGGCTGGCAGTCGACTCAGAGGTCTCAACAGGTGCCCGTTCAACTTGTGCTACACCCTCAACATTTAAACCTTCACTATTCAGAAGTGTTTTTTTTTTGCTTTCGTCCTCAGACAAATTATTCTCTAGCGGAGCACTTTGCACAGTTTGCTCTTCAGCAACCGGCACTTCATTGCCTACAGGCGCTGTGACAATATCAATTCCTAGCTGATCACTAGGGCTTAACTGGAAAGCAAGCATTCTGAGCAAGGCCATTTCAAGGCCAGATTTAGGGTCAGGCGTAATCGCCAAGTCCTGACGACTAACCAAGGCCACTTGATAGAAAAGCTGAACATCTTCGGCACATAACTTACGAGCATAGGAAACGACGTGCTCCTGATCACCCATAGAGTTATCACAAGCGCCAGGAACAGCCTGCTCGATAGCCACACGATGAAGCACTTCTGCAATCGTCGCTAACACTGAAGCATAATTTGGGGAAAATTCGGCGAGCGCTTTAATTTCGTCAAGCATCGCTGCCGCATTTCTTGAAATCAAACAATCCAGAATACGATAGATCTTTTTCTGGTCAACCGTCCCCAGCATTGCACTAACGCCAGTCTCGGTAAGTGCATGGTTTCCATAAGCTATAGCCTGATCAGTCAGACTAAGCGCATCACGCATACTGCCATCAGCAGCTCTGGCAAGCGCCCATAAAGCCATATCCTCAAAACTAACCTGCTCTTGACCAAGGATATTCTGCAGGTGCCCAACAATGCGTTCTGGCGACATATTCTTCAGATTGAACTGGAGGCAACGCGAGAGAATCGTTACAGGAAGCTTTTGCGGGTCGGTTGTCGCAAACAAGAACTTAACATGCTCTGGAGGTTCTTCGAGCGTTTTCAACAAAGCATTGAAACTTGATTGCGAGAGCATATGAACTTCATCAATCAGATATATCTTGAAGCGGCCTTCAGAGGGAGCATACTGAACATTTTCCAGAAGCTCACGCATATCCTCTACTTTGGTTCGAGAGGCCGCATCGATTTCAATCAGATCAACATAGCGGCCTTCAGTAATACTGGTACAAGCACCGCACTGACCGCAGGGTTCAGCAGTAATACCTTGATGACAACTTAGACATTTCGCCAGAATACGGCCAATTGTCGTTTTACCGACACCCCGGGTACCGGTGAACAAATAAGCATGATGCAGCCTTTGACTTTCAAGCGCATGAATCAAGGCCTTAAGAACGTGCTCTTGACCAACCATCTGTTTGAAATTTTGGGGGCGCCACTTACGCGCAAGTACCTGATAACTCATGAAATCATCTTAGCAAAGTAAACGATTAAAATCTTAAGACGCTATAGTACACTGACAAGAGGCTTAAAACGACTTTGTTTTCACATCCAAATAGCTTCTATTCACAAGCACTCGGACTCAAAGGAATCAAATATAGAGATTATTAAAGACTTAGATCAACAGGAAGTAGCTATTCAGAAAGAAGAACTAGGGAAGAAAAATTAAGGTGATGACTTCCACCAGCTACACCTCGGCACATAAATCCACCGCTATGGCTGCTCCCTTCCGGGCCTGACCAGGTTAACAGCTTATTATTGCGTGGGAACCAATGAAAGTCACCATAACATTCCAAGCAAAATGGGCATATTGAAATGCAGTACTGCTGGAAAGTGCGCGCATTCTAACAAAGCTTAGTAAGCATGAAAAGAGAGTATCAAACGAATATTGGTGTTTTTTACATGCAATATTTGAGGCCAGTGTAAAAACAGCTGTTTCTACACTGGCCTCAAATCACTAATAACTGGATTAAGCTGATAATTTACCACTTAGAATACTTAACTATAACGGCCTTTATTTCTTTGCATAAGGCAAAAAACTGGCTAATAATTAATCGATTCAATACTTAATTATAATCAGGTGAAATGTGCAAACCCGATTATGCTTGGCAAGTTGGACATTTAAGATCTCTCACCCGCTAGCTGTAGAGGTATTTCATGCGGTATGAACAGCTTCAAGCATTACTGACCCACCAAACTGCGCTAATAAGCAGAATTGCGCTGGAAGCAGACTTAAAACTCTGCCTCCAAGATATTGCTATTCATATCGAAGCCCTTGTCGACGAACATATCAAGACCGCTATTTTCATTATCGAGAATGAAGAGCTCCGTCAACTGGCAGCCCCCAGCCTACCCGAGCTATTCCATTCAAAAGTTGACCGCATACCGATCGCTCACGATAGCATGCCCTGTGCTATAGCAGCGCAGACGGGTGAAACCATCATTATTGAAGACCTGCAAAATACGTTTTATTGCCAAAATTTTGCTCATTTATCGCTAACACTAAACCTTAAAGCCTGCTGGGCAACTCCCATATTTTCGGCCCAAAAGGAGGTCCAGGGAGTATTCATTGTCTATTTTCCTGAAATTCAAAGACCAAATGAATCACATTTAGAAATCCTGGAACACTTCACTCACCTAACCAGCATTGCATTAGAGAAGCATAACCTCCGAACCCAGCAACAAAAAGCTCAAACCCAGATAGAACAACTTGCATTTTACGATGCTCTAACCAATCTCCCCAATCGTCGACTTTTGATGGACAGAACCCAGAAAGTTATCGATAGGATTAAACGAGAACACCTCTTTGGCGCCCTGATATTTATCGACCTCAATGGTTTCAAGCGAATCAATGACTCCCTAGGCCATTATGTGGGTGACAAACTTCTGGTATCCGTGGCCCGGCGGCTTCAAAACTCTATAAGAGAAGTCGATACCATCGCTAGGATTGGTGGCGATGAGTTTGTTATTTTGCTTGAAGACCTCAGTAGCTCTCGCAAGCAAGTAGAGCAAGAAGCTCTTCAAGTTGCCCAACGAAGCCTTAAAGACCTTGAAAAACACTTTGAATTATCAGACCGACGTTACCGTATCGACGCGAGCATCGGCATAGCAGTCATCAACGAATTCGATTGCGATGCAATAGAAGTGCTTAAGCACGCCGATGCCGCTATGTATGAAGCGAAAAAGACTCCCCACAAAAAAATATGCTTCCATAATGATGTGCTTCAGGAGTCCATTGATCACCGCCTACGTGTTGAAGGGGAAATCAATGATGCGCTGGAGCACTTTGCCTTCCACGCCCATTATCAACCTCAAGTAGATTTGAATGGAAAACTAATTGCCGCAGAAGCTTTAATTCGCTGGCATCACCCTGAAAGAGGCCTAATCTACCCGAATGATTTTATCCCCGTTGCCGAACGCATGGGCGCTATGGATAAAATGCAGGAAGCAATGCTAACCGAAGCTTGCGAAACACTTTGTCAGTTGAAGCGCTTAGACTTACTCAAAGATAACTTTCGCATATCGGTAAATATCTGCCCTTCCCAGCTTAAGTCCAACACACTACCAATGAACTTGATTCGCACACTGGAGCACTACGAGCTTTCCCCGGGATATTTTATGTTGGAAATAACGGAAGGGATGTTAATAGAGGACCTGGAACAAACCGTTTCTATCCTTGATGAGTTGAGGCAAAAAGGCTTCAAGATATCTATTGACGACTTTGGCACGGGCTACTCTTCACTGTCCTATCTAAACAGCCTGCCTGTGAACGAAATCAAAATTGATAAAAGCTTTATCAGCACCTTGTCTGATGAACCGTCGACACACGGAGTGATAGATACCGTTATCGCACTATCGAAACACTTCCACTTTGAAGTTATTGCCGAAGGAATTGAACAACCAACACAGCTTGAAGTACTGCGTAAGAAGGATGTAAAAGGAGTTCAAGGCTACCTTTTTGCAAAACCGATGAATCAGTCAGACTTCATCAATTGGGTTAAGGCAGCCTAGTTTATAAAAGCCTCTATAGAGATTAAATTTCAGCGGCCAAACGGGAACCTTGGTCAATGGCTCGTTTTGCATCCAGCTCAGCTGCGAGGTCTGCACCACCGATAACATGAACCTTCATCCCTTTACCCTCAGCACCCGCTTCCAACAAAGCATCTGCCAACTTACGATTTGAGTCCTGTCCTGCACACAAAATCACGTTATCTACCTCTAAAGTGCGGGACTTACCGTTCACTGTGATGTGCAAGCCTTCGTCATCAATCTGATCATACTGACAACCAGGAATCATGGTGACATGCTTTTGCTTAAGCACAGCTCGATGAACCCAACCAGAAGTCTTGCCTAGATTCTTACCTAGAGCACTCTCTTTTCTTTGTAGCAGGAACACCTCACGCTCTGGGGCAGAGACCTGAGGATCAATTAGGCCTGCACGATTGTTCAGCTGCGTATCAACCCCCCACTCTTTATACCACTGCTGCTTTTCGGCCTCTGGCGTTTCTCCGTGCTTATGAACTAGGAACTCACCAACATCAAAACCAATACCGCCTGCACCAATTATGGCTACTTTCTCACCAACAGGCTTTTTATCACGCAAAACATCCAGATAACTCATAACCTTTTGATGTTCAACACCAGGAATTGGAGGCGTTCGAGGAGAAATACCCGTGGCGACAATCACCTCATCAAACCCCTCTTTGATGAGGTCTTCGGCTTCAACCCAAGTATTCAAACGAAGGTCAACGCCATACTTTTCAATCATCTTACCGAAGTAGCGCATGGTCTCATTAAAGTCATCTTTGCCCGGCACTTGCTTGGCAATGTTAAACTGCCCGCCAATCTTGTCGCTTGCATCAAACAAACTCACCTGATGACCCCGCTCAGCCAATACCGTTGAAGCAGACATGCCTGCTGGCCCCGCACCGATAACCGCAACTCGCTTCTTGTCCTGAGTCGGCAAATATTTCAACTCAGTTTCATGACAAGCTCGAGGATTCACCAAGCACGACGCCCTTTTCATCTGAAAAGTGTGATCCAAACATGCCTGATTACATGCAATACAAGTATTGATTTCATCGCCTTTGCCCGCCTCGGCTTTCGATACGAAGAAAGGGTCAGCCAGTAAAGGGCGTGCCATAGAGACTAAATCTGCCTCACCCTTTTCGATAATATCTTCTGCAATCTCAGGCGTATTAATTCTGTTACTAGCACACACAGGAATTGAAACTGTCTTACGAAGCTTTTCTGTCGCAAAACTAAATGCAGCACGCGGCACAGAGGTAACAATTGTCGGGATACGCGCTTCGTGCCAACCAATACCAGTGTTAATAATGGTAGCACCAGCTGCTTCAATCTCTTTAGCCAAGACCTCAATTTCATCCCAACTCTGACCGCCGTCAACTAAGTCCATCAACGACATTCGGTAAACGATAATAAATTTCTCGCCAACCGCCTCACGTACACGACGTACTGTTTCGATAGCAAAGCGCATGCGGTTTTCTGCAGAGCCGCCCCATTTATCAGTTCGTGTATTGACTCGTTCAGCCAAGAATTGGTTAATCAAATAACCTTCTGATGCCATGATCTCAATACCATCATAATTAGCAAACTGTGCCATCTTGGCCGCATTAGCATAGTCATTGATGGTTGACTCAATTTGCTTCGAGCTTAGCTTACTCGGTTTAAAAGGCGTGATCGGGGATTTTTTATTTGTTGCTGAAACACTGTAAGGCGTATAGCCATAACGACCAGCGTGCAAAAGCTGCATACATATCTTGCCGCCTTCGTTATGTACTGCAGAGGTAACGCGACGATGCAATAAAGCCGTTAGTTTATTATCCATTCTAGAGCCCAAAGGCAAAAGCTCACCACGGCGGTTTGGAGAGAAACCGCCCGTAATCATCAGGCCCACCCCACCCCGAGCTCTTTCAGCAAAGAAAGCCGCCAGCTTATCGATATGATAAAAACGGTCTTCCAAGCCCGTGTGCATAGAACCCATAATGACGCGGTTCTTTAGAGTCGTAAAACCAAGATCGAGAGGGGCTAGCAAGTTAGGATAATGGGGATTCATAAGGAGCCTCGGCAGAAAAATTTTGTGCAAGTCTAAAGCGTTTTAGGCCAATTTGAAACTCCCTTCTTAAGGAGTTTCGCGGGCATGGAGTAATACTTGATACGGTAGAAAGTGATCAGATTAAGATATCTTGGTTAGGGTATTTTCATCGGTATGTTCGAAGCCACTCTCACCATAGATATCAACCACAGTTGTTTGCTGATAATGCAAGCGATCCCCCTCCACTTCCAATGTTTGACTGAAGGACTTGGTATTTGCTTTTTCCCTCATAAACGCCGCTTCAGTAATGCCCCAGGTATCGCTGCCATTTTCTGCTTCAACAAAAATAATCATCTTATTATTGATGTATTCAACTGTACCGCCAGCGAGCAGAGAGACACGACGAGGAATCGTAAAGCCATTACAAATGGTTTGGCTCTCAGCATCCCAAGTCCAGTAGCCTAGCTGATGATGAATTAGCTTGTCATCGCGCTTGCGACGAACTATTTGTTCGTACTGAACAATGCCCAAGTCTTGCTCTTCAGCATTACTCACATCACCCACGAGTTTGAATTCCAAGGTTTCATAGAAGGCGTTTTCTTCAACACCGTCGGGCTCCGGTGCAATGTCCATCCCTGTTTCACCTTGCCACTTTCCCAGCAACAGCGCTAAGGGCCCTACAAGCTTGGCATCTAAAACTTTGTTATCAATTGCTTTGAATTCTGACATAGCTACCTCGAATCTATTTTTCTATTAATAGGATAATGCTTTTTTCATTGTCGTTTTTAAAGCGCTTTAGAGAAATTTTAGTGCTGCCAAGCTAAATAAAGACTCTGAAATTGATTTAGATCTAAGCCATCTCTACTTCTCAGGGTTCTGAGCGCTTTATGCTTAAATATCAGTAAGACTAATAATTTACGTTCCATATCTTGCGTAATTTATTAGAATAGGATCTATAGTA
>NZ_LWFZ01000706.1:0-12271 GCF_001635225.1 Oleiphilus sp. HI0086 | reverse complement strand
TTCTTTATATGCGGTAAGAATTAGTAGTTCTGGTTTAGTGGTTCTGGTCTAGAAAAACTGAATGCGCATTATTTATAGTGCTAGAAGCTTTGGTTTAGAAAATAATTGGTTAAAAAATGTTCGTTTGTGATCTTGTAGAACCTTTTTTGATTGGTTTTTTGTCAAGCTAGTCTTAAGCGCTATTGAATAAAGCGACCCTGATTAATAAAAACAAATAATAGGCAAAACAATATGAAAGCTAAAAATAATAAATTTGGCCAAGCTAAAAGCTGGCTTTTACTCACGGCACTGATGGTCTTTAGTGCTCAAGCAAGTGCAATTTGTTGGTGGTGGCAGGATTGCGACGCCTACGAAACAAAATACCCTATCGTTCTAGTTCATGGTGTTTCGGGCTTTAGCGATATTTTAGGTATCGATTACTTTTATGGTGTTAAAAGTGCTCTTAAAGAACGTGGTGCCAAGGTTTATGCGCCGAATGTGACTGCATGGGATGATGCATACCAGCGTGGAGAAGACCTTATTGCAGCATTGGAAGATCTTCGTGCGGCGACGGGTGCGCAGAAATTCAACTTGATGGGCCACAGCTTGGGTGGGCCAACTGTACGCTATGCAGCGGGCGTAAGACCTGACTTGGTTGCTTCGGTAACGACTATCAATGCGGTGAACTTTGGTTCTGACTTCGCTGATGTTGCTCGCGGTATCGTTCCTGTTGGTGGTGGCCTTGAAGCATTGGTCGAAGGATCTCTTAATCTGCTTGGTAACGTAATTGATGCCTTGTCAGGCAACCCTGAGTATGCGCAGGATGCGTTGGCCTCAGTAACGTTCATGACATCGCCAGGCGCTAACCAGTTTAACGCTTTATTCCCGGATGGAAAGCCTAGCTCACGTTGTGGTGAAGGTGCATCTAAAGTAAATGGTATTCGTTACTACTCATGGGGTGGTGATGCGACATTTACCAATGCTTTAGATATTTCAGATGCGTTCTTGATGTTTACGGGTGCAACGATCAGTGGTGCGAACGATGGCTTGGTTGAACGTTGTGACCAGCATTGGGGAGATGTTATCGGTACGCGCTATAACATGAACCATATGGATGCAGTGAATCATGTCTTTGGTATTCACCATCTGTTTGAGACTGATCCTCTAACTTTATATAAGAATCAGGCATCACGCTTGAAGTCTGCTGGACTATAAGCCTTTTACAGCTCCTCTATGCTTTTAGGGGAGCTGTTTTCAGCAGCTAGCAGAACTTCTAACTTTCCAAGAGCATAAGGTATCGCTTGTCAATGACTCATCAAACCAAACTAATTAAAAGAAACTTTCTGTTGGGTGGTGCTGGCGTAGCAGCATTGGCGATGATTTTAAGTACTTTTGTATTTGATGAGGCTGCGCCGATTCATGCTAATCACCTCAGCTTACATCAAGACAATAAAATATCTCAGCTTGAGGCTAAGCCCTTGGCTAGTAATTTGGCGGAAGGTGCTCAGCTTATCAGTACGCTTGCATATGAGAGTCGACTAGGTGCATTGCCTGATTCGCTTCAAGGGACCCAGATGCAGCAAAGCTTGCAAGTAGATGAGCAGGGTAACTTACGTATCTCTAGCGATATCAAAAGAGTGTTTGATTATTTCCTGTCAACTATTGAAGAAGAAGAGTTGGATGTCGTGCTGGCTAGAATTGATGAATACTTGAGTTACTATTTGCAGGAGCCTGCACTGACTCAGTCGAAGCAGATCTTGGCTCAGTATATCTCTTTAAAACAGGCCTTATATGACTATGAACTCAGCCGCTCAGAGTCAATTAAAGGCATGATGGAGAACGGAGAGTTAATGGCCGATAAAGGTCGTTATGTCGCTTTATTAAGTGAGCAACTAAATGCTCTATCGGAGATGCGTGCACAATACCTGGACGCTGAGGTATATGAGGCGTTTTATGCTTCAGAAGAGGCTTATGATCAATACACTCTGGCTAGGCTAAGTATTGACGCAGAAAAAGGCTTGAGCGCTGAAGAAAAGGAACAGCGTTTAGCGCAAGTCGATGCTCAAGCACCTGCTGATATTATAGAGTCTCGTAGAGAAGCTCGTATCACTGACGAATTAAATTCCCGTGTTGCCCAAATAAAAGAAGAGGGCGGTGGGTATGAAGAAGTTAGAGCGGTCAGGGTTGAAATGTTTGGTGTTGAAGCAGCTGAACGTTTCGATACTTTGGATCAGGAACGTGCTCAATGGCAAGCGCGTATTGATAGTTTTCTGGATCAACGACAAGAAATCCTATTGATAGAAGGCTTGAGTGCTGAAGAGCGTCAGGCTCAAGTTGATACATTACGTGCCAGTCAATTTGACTCACGCGAGCAGATTCGAGTGAAAGTTTACGAGCGCAAAGCTGACGTTTAGCTCATCTATTCATTGAGCACTGAACTAACTTTGTGTAGCATCCTCTGTGTTTTAAACATGTGAGGTTGCCGTGCTTATCGAGCGTTTATTCTATATTCGCTGTTCTAGAAAATGAAACAGCTTTTCTTTGCCATGCCTATCGGCATGCGCTACATGATTCTTAGTGCGCTGGGCTTTGCTCTGATGGCTGCTTGCGTTAAAAAAGTCAGCTTGTTGGGTATACCTGTTTTGGAAATCGTTGCTGCGCGAGCTTTGGTTTCCGTGCTCCTGAGCTATGTCGATGTAAAACGTAAGCGCATTTCCCTTCTGGGCAATAATCGCCCCTTGTTAATGCTGCGCGGCGCAGTGGGAACGTTGGCGTTAGTGTGTGTATATTATTCTGTGACACATATGCCTTTGGCTGAAGCCACGGTTCTACAGTATTTACATCCGATTTTTACTGCCATTCTAGCGACTTTCTTTCTTAAGGAGCGATTGCAGTGGTCTCTTGTTATCAGTATCGGTTTTAGTTTTATTGGCTTATTGCTTGTCGCAAGACCTGCTTGGTTGTTTGGCGGAATAGGGACGGACATTGCCAGTTTTGCCTTGATGGCTGCGGTGTTAGGTGCTTTTGGGAGTGGTGTGGCCTATGTTATTGTCCGCAAGCTCAGTCAGACGGAAGACCCTTCCGTGATTGTATTCTACTTCCCTATGGTCGCTTTGCCATTTTCTCTCGTGTTATTGGGGGACGATTTTGTCTTGCCGACAATGGAAGCTTGTTCACTTTTACTTTTGGTCGGGATCTTTACACAGGTCGGGCAAATTGGCTTAACCAAGTCAATGCAAACGGAACCTGCAGGAAGGGCGACAGCGTTTTCTTATCTGCAGGTAGTTTTTTCAGCATTGCTAGGCTGGCTTGTTTTTAGTGAAGTACCAGACATCTGGGTGTGGCTGGGTGCTGGAGCGATACTGGCGGGCGCAATTATTAATATGCTGTCCAGACAGAAGTGAAGCAAACCGGGCGCTCTGATAGATGAGCACCCGTCTCGCTTAGTTAGTCTTATTGAGCAAAAAGGTGTTGAATTGTATTGTCAATTCGAGGCTCAAGTTGGCTGAACTCTTCTAGTGTCGGGCCAACCGAGTCATACCACTTTTGTAAGCTTGCGCTAAGTTGTTGCTCTCGGCTTAGGTTTTCACCTGATGAAGACATTCCTTCTGAAAGCCTGCTAACTTGTAGCTGCATGCGCAGCTCTTTGTCACTTTCCGGTGACTCGATACCTGCAGCGATCTCACAAGCTATACACAAAGAACGTGCCTCTTGAAGTGTCACGCAACGCTCGGGACTTACCGAACCAGCTTTGACAGAGATCCATAAAGTTTTAAGAGTATCTTCCTGAGCTTTAGGAAGCTCAAGTTGCGAGGCAAACTCATCATCAAGGTTCGCATCGGCCTGAGTATTATTGTGATAGACCTCTCTACAGAGCTTAGCCTTACGCTGTACTTCTTGCCAAGCTAATAGGTGCTGCCTGTTTTCTTGGCCAGCGATAAGTTGCTTAAGTTTTTTGAGTAAAGCTTCAAAACGATTTTGAATTTTTTCCAGAGCTTTGCCTTGTACTGAAGGTAGGGACTTATATTCTTTACGGTACTCGCTTAATCTGGCTTTGAGTTCGCTAAGGTTGGTATCGCTTAGGGAATCGAGTTCAGATTCGATACGAGATAGAAGCTCGTTCGCTGCGTTTGAAGCCTTATTCGCCTCTTCTTTCTTTTCATTGCGAACTTGGTCGCGGCGGGCAAATATCTGGTCGCAAATTGCGCGAAATGCTTGCCAAAGCTCTCTTTCTTTCTTATAAGGCGTGATGCCAACCTTTTGCCAGGCTTGTTGTAAGTCCTTTGCACTTTGTATGGCTTGTTCAAGGTTTTCAAGCTCTATAAGCGTCTGCGCCTGATCAATGATTTCTTGCTTCAAGGAGAGGTTCTTGTCTCTTTCTGTATCAAGTTTCTTATCAAAGGCTTTTAAGAGGGCATTGAACTGTTGTTGCATTGGCTTATTGGTTTTGAAATCAACCGGGTAGGCTTCTTTCCATTCAAGGCGAGCTTGTCTGTTAATTTTTTCAGCGCCTTTCCAGTCAGCGTTTTCCCAGTCATTGTTATCAATGAAGTTGCTTAACTCTGTGATGATTTGTTCGCGCTTTGCGGAGTTGTTCTTTTTAAGTTGATTCTGTTCGTCAAAAAAAGCATGGCAAGGTTCGTAAGCCTTGTCGGCCGCTTCTTTAAAGCGCTGCCATAACGATTGGTCTGAAGCACCACCCAAGGTTTTCCATTCCTTTTGCATTGCTTTGATTCGATCGGCTTTATCGCGTGGCTCGATATGTGTGTCGACGAGACGCTCCATTGATTCGCACAGCGCCAGTTGGCGAGGGTTTGATGCATAACCCTGCCAGTCGCGCAGGTCGTTCAACTGGTTAATTCTGAGGTTGAGCATGTTGTGATACTGGTCACTTTGCTTGCTTCCCAGCTTACTGATTTGTCGCTGGATATCTTTGAGTAAAGAGTTGGATTTTTTTAGCTGTTTATCTTCCAAAGACTTGTCGAGTTGCGTGACTAATTGGGAAATCTTGCTTTCAATCTCTTTAGTGTTCTCAGCGACCTGTTGCTTAATTTCAGCAGAATGCCCCAGCGCTTCATTGCTTTGGGAAATAACTTCTGGTTGTGCGTAATCTTTCGGCCAATTTACCTGCTTAAGAAGCTTACGAATTCTTTGGTTGAGCGTATCGAGTTGCGTGCTGTCTTTTTTACCCTGTTTGCTAAGTTCGTCGATCGATTCCTTTAGCTCGGGCTCAGCTTCTTTCAAGAGCGTAAGCGCTTTATAGTACTGACGAATCTCACTCATTAATACTTGATAGTGCTTTGCCTTGTTCTTCTCGACTTTTACATTGCGAGTGACTTCGAGCCAGCGGTTTTCCTGAGTTTTGATTAGCGCGTCAATTGCAGAGATATCATGAAATGAGGGGACCTCTGTGGTGAAGCGCTTAAGTGTTTCAGACAATGTATACAAAGTCGCTTCTTGCTCATCACCACCGGTTTGGATTAAGCGCTCCTGTTCTTCTGCTTCGAGCTTTTCTTGGGCAATTTTATCAATTCTTGCTTGGCACTCAGCTTGGTAGTGAGCAAATTCTTTGCGTTGTGTTTCGTTAGCACTGAAGCTAACTGCCGCCCAACGTTTGCTTAGGTTAAAAAGCTTGGCATCGTAGTGCTGAAGAACCTCGGTTTTTGCGAGGGCGGTAATGTCTGCTAGTGCTTTCTCTATATCTTGTTGCTGTTGACTTCGTTCAGCGATCTGATTGCGGATAGTGGCAAGCTTGGACTTGGCTATATGATAAACCGATTTGTCCTTACCCTTTGCCTGACTCAGCAGTGTGCTTAAGTCTGCTTCTGTTTCGATAAGCTCAGCAGCGGCTTGTCGGAGTTTTGCCATTTTTGCTTTTACTGCAATTTCTAGCAGTGATTGCTTATCTTCAATCCGAGCCAAACCGCTTAGGAAAGCATCTGCCTGATTCGACTTAATGATCATTTGAGTAAGTATTTTATTGTCAGTAATTAGGTCGAAAATACTCAATGACTGAGCGTTAGCCAGCTCGTATAACTTTTCTTCAATTAGAGGCTTTAGTTCGTCTTTAGACTGCGCGTGAAGCGTGATCAGTGCTTGAGGGTCAGTTAAGCGTGATGTGGCGCTTTTTCTGACGGCTACTTGTTCATCGTTTTGTGCAAGCTGAAGTAATATTTGATGATCTTCATTCTGGCCAGGGTTGAGCTCTTTGATTGCTTCAAGTCTGGTTGCTGTATGCTTGCTTTGCCATTTTGGTTTGAATAGCTTGGAAAGAAAAGTAGCCATGCTGGTATCTCGCTTATCTCTGTTTTTAATAATGCTCTTGTAAAGTGTTAGTCCTTTCGAAAAAGGAAACCGTTTTGTCTTAAGACTTTGAGAGTGCGAAAAGTCGAATTCCTACTGACATTGTTGACATAGGAATCTGCTGTTTTTCACGTTATAGTCTTAATTAACTGAACGAGCTTGGATATATTTAAACTCGTTCCAAATGTTGCACCCTGAGGCTTTTGTTAGCTTCAAGAGAGCAATAGGCTCGGGCATTCTAGCGCAGCCTCGCGTAAAAATCTCCACTATTCTCTGGTATTTAGCGGGATTCATTACGTGACGAGAGCCGTATAGGGCCAATATTGAAAAGAGTCGCAGGGCTTTATGGAAAAACGTGATAAATGAAGAGAGAAGCAGATCTCCAAAGTGTTAAAAATAAAGCCGTAGATCTTCTATCTCGTCGCGAGCATAGTGAACATGAGCTGCGCGAAAAGCTGCAAGGTAAGGGATATGAAGAGGCTCTGGTGGAACAGGCAGTTCAGTCGATGCTAGACGCTGGCTACTTGAGTGACGAACGATATGTGAGAATGATTATTCGTAGCAGCTATGAGAAGGGGCATGGGCCACAGAAAATACGTTTCAAGTTACAGCAAAAGGGTGTGAAGTCTTCAATGGTGAATGAGGGCTTTGAAGCGTTTGAGGGTGACTGGTTTGCCTTGGCTCAGTCTTTACGATTACGAAAATTTAGAGAGCCGCTCAATGATAAAGATCGGGCGCTTTACTACAAAAAGAAGTCTCGACAAATGCGCTTTCTAGCTGGACGAGGTTTTACGATGGATCAGATATCCTTTGCGTTTGAAGTGCATGAAGATGATGAACAATATTTTGTGTAACTCGCCAATAGATTAATAAATAAGAACAATATTTATAACAAGAGGATGTAGCAAATGATCTCAACCATGATGGATCAGCCTTTAACCATAACTTCAGTGATGGAGTTTGCTGACAAAATTTATCCCCAGCAAGAGATTGTCTCGGTTACCGCAGATCAAGCAAGCTTTCGCTATACCTATGCAGAAGCTTTTCAACGAACGCGTCAGTTAGCTAATGCGCTAAAAGGCTTGGGTTTAAAGCAGGGTGATGTGGTTGCAACGATGGCTTGGAATGATCATCGGCATCTCGAACTTTACTATGCGATTTCCTGTTCAGGTATGGTTTGCCATACGATTAATCCGCGCTTATTTGATGAACAGATTGAATACATTGTTGAACATGCTGAAGATCAATGGCTATTCGTTGACTCCTTATTTGTACCTAAGCTAGAGCAGTTACAAGAGAAAATGCCCAATGTGAAAGGTTTTGTCGTATTGACCTCAGAGGCGAAAATGCCTGAAACCTGTTTACGCAATGTCCAGTGTTACGAAACGCTTATAGCTAAATACGAACCAGAATTTGACTGGCCTGAGCTCGAAGAATCCACAGCTTCTGCCTTGTGCTATACCTCAGGTACTACTGGTAACCCAAAGGGGGTTGTCTATAGTCACAGGTCAACAGTTCTTCATAGTTATGCCAGTAGCTTACCGGATGCCTTTGGCCTTTCGCGCCAGGACGTGGTGATGCCGATTGTTCCCATGTTTCATGTTAATGGCTGGGGGATCGTTTATTCAGCTCCCATGGCTGGCGCAAAATTAGTGATGCCAGGTCCTAAAATGGCTGACGGTGAGACTCTGACCAAATTAATCAATGACGAAAAAATATCGATGTCGGCAGGCGTTCCGACAGTGTGGTTGGCCCTGCTTGCCTATTTGGGTCAAAGTGGTGAGTCAATTGACAGTCTCAAACGTGTGACGGTGGGAGGAGCCGCGTGTCCACTTTCAATCTTTAAAACCTTCAAAGACAAGCACAATGTAGATGTAGAGCATGCTTGGGGAATGACCGAGATGAGTCCGCTCGGCACTTATAACAAAATGTCAGCGGCTGATTTTGAGTTGCCGGAAGAAGCGTTTACTGAAGCCTTATTACGTCAGGGGCGTCCTATTTTCGGAGTCGACCTACGTATCGTTGATGAAGCTGGGAAGGAATTGCCTTGGGATGGAAAAAGTGCTGGTGCCGTGCAGGTGAGGGGGCCATTTATTACACAGGGCTACCATAAGTTGGAGGGTGAATTTGCTCCGGGTGGTTGGTTCGAAACAGGTGATGTAGCCTATTTGGATACCGAATCACGAATGCAAATTACTGACCGGACCAAGGATATTATTAAATCGGGTGGAGAATGGATATCCAGTATCGAACTAGAAAACTTGGCAATGAATCATCCAGATGTGGCTGAAGCGGCAGTGATTGGTGTTGCTCACGAGAAATGGACGGAGCGTCCTTTGTTGTTGTTGGTTAGAAAACCGAATGCAGCACTAAATGAGCAAGAGATCCTGTCTTTCTTTAACGAAAAAGTTGCCCGCTGGTGGATACCCACTGCTTGTGAATTCGTTGAAGAATTACCGCATACGGCAACGGGAAAACTCGATAAAAAGGTGATTCGAGAGCAGTTTAAAGGTTTCGAATGGAAAGAATGATAATTCAGGTCAGAGTAAAAATGCCTGTTTTTACTCTGGCCCCAATTTTTGAACTAAGCCTCTTGCGAGTTCCTTGTTCTTTTGGTTGAGCTTTGGGTCGAAGCCAATGTTCCCCATCCAGCCTCCACCAAATGATAAACACATGATGGAGTAGGCTGTTTGCTCAAGCTCTTTTTCATCTATGTTAGGGTTTAGTTCGGCTAGTTCCTGCTTTAGCCCTAGCAGAAAGAAGTCGTAGATAGACTTCACTGCCGCTTGTACATCTGGGTCGTAAAGGCTTACGGGTAACAAGGCAGCCACCAGACGTGTTGCCGGTAGGTTGTTAAACGCTTCGCTAAATATGTAGTCAAAAGCCGCTTCAAAACGCTTTTCCGGTTCAGCTACGTTCATGCTTTGTTGAACACTGTCTTCAAACTTGCTGATAATTCTCTTTACACCAGCTTCAATAAGCTCCTTGCGATTACCGACATAATGACGAATCATCCTCCTGGCCATGCCAGCTTCTTCAGCAACCATATCCAGTGTCATACCTTGCAGTCCTTTCGTTTCGACGCAGCGTTCAAAGGCATCCAGGATTTCACTGACTCGTTCTACTTTTAAGCTCTTTCTTCCCATTTCTCTTCCGTTAAATTGATGGGCCTATCTATGGCTAGGGATTCTAATGCCTAAAGAGATCTAAATCATTCGTTTCAATAATAAAAAAGAATATAAGTGATCATGAGTGGGAATTTATGTTGAAAAAATGCATTTTGGGTTATATATTCCCTTTAATGGGAATTTAAATGTTGTTTTAGTCCGAGGTGCATAGATGTTTAATAAGAGACGTATCAAAGTTCGCGGGCCTCAGCCTTCAGGTTTGTCGATTAATCGTGATGAGGCTGGAGTGCCTCATGTCAAAGCATCATCTTTCAAGGACGCCCTTTGGGGGAGCGGTTATGCGCATGCAATAGATCGTGGCACGCAATTGCTAATGATGCGGATACTTGGGCAGGGTCGGCTAACGGAGCTGCTTTCGGATACTGAAGAGTCTTTGGCAATAGATAAGTTCTTTAGGCGAGCAAATTGGTATGGCAATTTAACGCAAGAGTTGAATAAGCTCGATGTCGTCTCACTATCACAGATTCAATCCTACTGTGATGGTGTCAATGCGGGCTTTTCAGCCGGTGAATTTTCTTTAATGAAGCTCTTGGGTTATCAGGCAGAACCTTGGAAAGTGCAGGATATTATTCTTATATCGCGAATGACGAGCTACCTGACTTTGGCGCAATCGCAGGCGGAAGTAGAACGTTTCTTTATTGAATTGACGCAATCAGGCGTCTCTACAGAAGCTCTGGCTGAACTATTTCCCATTGACGTTAAGCGTTTTGACCGTGAACTGGTGGAGAGTATTCAGCTTCAGGAACGAATTGTTCCGCGTGAAGTGATCTGGAATCAGGCCTTGCCTAGAATGATGGCGTCTAACAATTGGGTTGTCGCAGGCAGCCGTACAAAATCTGGGCGAGCAATCATGGCCAATGATCCTCACCTGGAAGTAAATCGTTTGCCCAATGTTTGGTGTGAGCAAAGCTTATCATGGAGCGGCGGTTCGCTAATCGGAATGGGGATGCCCGGTTTGCCTGGTGTGTTGGTTGGTCGCAATAAGCAGGTTGCCTGGGGAGTGACTTATACCTTCATGGATACGGTAGATAGTTGGGTAGAAGATTGTAAGGGTGGGCAGTATCGGAAAGACGGTGCTTGGCATGATTTCGCTACTCGCAGAGAGGTGATAAAACGGAAAAAGTCAGCGGATGTTGAGCTTTGTTATTACGAGAATAAGCATGGCGTACTCGAAGGTGATCCGGCTATCGCGGGTCATTACATTGCTACGCGTTGGGCTGCTGCAGATTCAGGTGCTGCGTCTATTATGGCTGCCTTGAAGATGGGGGATATGTCTTCAGCTGCAGAGGCAATGGCTACCTTGGGTAAGATCGAGTCAGCCTGGAACTGGGTGATTGCTGATTCTGAGGATAACATTGCTTATCAGATGTCGGGTCTAATGCCTAAGCGCTGTGCTGGTTGGAATGGGTTTGTGCCAATATCGGGCTGTGATTCAAACAATGATTGGCAGGGTCTGGTGGATATAGAAGACTTGCCTTGTGCCTATAATCCCGAAAATGGCTATTTAGTCACGGCGAATCAGGATCTAAACCACCTGGGGCGTGTTGATCCAATTAATATGCCGATGGGGGATTACCGAGCGAGTAGAATTGAAGAGGTATTGGCGAGCCATAAAACGCACGATATCGAATCAATGAAAGCTCTGCAGATGGACGTTTATTCAAAGCAAGCAGGGTTGTTTCTAGATATTCTATTGCCTCTGCTGGAATCAAATGGTGAAAGAGGTGAACTCTATCAGATGCTTAAGCAATGGGATCACCGTTATGACCTGGACTCTATAGGCGCTCCAGTTTTTGAGGCATTCTATGATTTACTGAGAAAAGAAGTCTTTGGTTTGCAGAGGATAGGTTTGGGTGGCGATGTGATTGAGCACTTATCCCAGGATAGTGGATTGTTTATCGATTTCTATCAGAATTTTGACCGTATATTAGTGAGCGATAAATCTGCCTGGTATTGCGATATCACACGCGATGAAGCCTACCTTTCAGCCTTCAATAAACTCAAAGCACTAAAGGAGCCGTTATCGAAGAAGCATAATCAGAGTTGGGGAGAGGTGAATACTATTGCTTTGAACAATATTGTATTCCAAGGGAAGCTGCCGACCTTTCTCGGTTTTGATACTGAGTCGATACCCTTGCTGGGCGGGCGGGCAACGCCTCACCAAGGTCAGGTTTATCGTAGCGCTGGGCGTGACACCAGTTTCGCGCCATCGGTGCGTTTGATTGCTGATATGGGCGAGTCAAGCTTACATACTTGTTTGGCAGGCGGTCCTTCAGATAGTCGCTTCTCGCGATGGTATAAGTCCGGATTAGACGATTGGCGTGTCGGACGTTATAAAATCCTGGATAGCTGAGCTAGTCCGTGGGTGAGATAACTTGTTTTGTTAGCAAAGACTCGCGAAGTTGTTCTGTTCTTCGGTAGTTAACCAATAGGTCAGATATTCCTAGTAGAGAGCCTGAACGTACATTCAATGTTTCTGTATTAGCTTGATAAAGTACCTCGAAATAGTCGACAAAGCCAAATATTTGAGAATAACTTTTTGCGTAAATATAGCCCTGATATTGATGTGAAATCTCGGTGCGAGGGAGCTGGTTTACACTAGCAACTACATGTGGCCACGCCTTTTCAAAAGGCATGGATAGGGAAAACTGATCTATTTTGTGAAAAAAGGTACTTGCTTCAGTTGAGACGCAATTAGGCAGTGGTGGGCACCAATTGAGACTAGGTTCAGGATCACTTTGTTGTAGCGGGCTGACAGCGCAGCCACTTGTCATCGCTAGCAGAGTAAGGCTGACATAGAG
>NZ_LWFZ01000705.1:0-3273 GCF_001635225.1 Oleiphilus sp. HI0086 | reverse complement strand
TGCATGTGCAAATGGCTGAAAACTTTGCAGCATCGTCCTTTGATTCGGAAGGAAAGCCGCTTTTTTTTAAACTTGAGTTGGTCGATATTGCAGACGATGATGCCTTAATTGATCGCTATGGCGCCAGGATACCTGTTTTGCTATCCCATGATAAATCCCTGGAGCTTGAATGGCCTTTTGATGTTCAATCACTTTATGAGTTTATGTGCCGCTGCCTTAAATAGGGTTTCGGTTTAGTCAATTTAATGAATTAGATGTGAATTAGTATGATTATTGTTGTGTCTCCTGCAAAAACGCTGGATTTCGAGTCAGCGAGTTTTAGTGATGAGTTTTCTGTGCCCGATTTTCTAGATGAATCAAAGCATCTGGTTGACGCTTTAAAAAAAGTAGATTCCGCTGCGCTAATGAAGCTAATGAGTGTCAGTGAAAAGATTGCAGATTTAAATGTGCAGCGAATGAAAGATTGGACTGTTCCGTTCACGGCCCAGAATGCAAAGCAAGCTGTCTATGCCTTTAAGGGGGATGTATATACGGGGTTAGCAGTCGAGTCGATGGATAGTGCTAGTGTCGAATATCTTCAGGGAAAGTTAAGAATACTCTCGGGTTTGTATGGTATTTTGCGCCCCTTGGATTTGATGCAGCCATATCGTTTGGAAATGGGAACCAGGCTTGAAAATACACGCGGAAAGAATCTTTACGAGTTTTGGGGAGAGATGCTGACCGAATCACTTAACCGGGAGTTAGAGGGGAGTGACGAGGTTCTCGTTAACCTAGCATCCAGCGAGTATTTTAAATCAATCAAGCCTAAGTCGCTTAAGGCAAAGGTGATTACCCCTATATTCAAGGATGAGAAGAAAGGCACATACAAGATCATTAGTTTTTATGCCAAAAAAGCACGAGGCTTAATGGTCAGGTATGCTGCTGATAATAATATTCAAAGCGTTGAAGATCTAAAGGGTTTTGACTACGCGGGTTATCAATACTCAGAGAGTGAGTCCAGTGGCACTGATTGGGTCTTTACTAGAAGTGAGAGTGTAGCGGAGGCGCAGAAGTAAGGTTGTGTTTAGTGTTGTGAAGAATAGGGCGCGCCAAGGGTTGCGCTTCTCTCGTCTGCTTGCAAATTTACTCTCGGGTAGTGCTTTTATTGGTGCTTGTTATCAATTCCCGCAAGTGTCTAAAATTGACCAAAACGAGCTTAATGATTACGCTCTGTTTACCTTGTGGGTTGAGGATCTGGTTCGTTCAATGAATACGGAGGTCGTTGTCGAAGGCTCCCCCATGGAAGCAAGCGGTTTGTTTGTATCAAATCATATTTCATGGCTCGATACGATTGTTTTTAATCATCTCAGGCCTGTAGGTTTTATTGCGCGGCATGATTTGGAAGAGTGGCCCTTGCTGGGGACCTTTACCAAAAGAATGGGGTCTATTTATATTAATAGAACCAATAAATTTGAAGCGTATCGCTCAATTCCTTACCTTGAAGAGCGTTTAAGGCAAGGTGGTTCAGTGCACCTGTTTCCTGAATCAACGACCTCGGTAGGTGCAGAGGTGTTGCCGTTTTTCCCGATGTTTTATGAGGCAGCAGTTAGAGTGGGTGTGCCTGTTCAGCCAGTTGCACTAAAGTATACGGATGAGTTTGGTCGGCTCTTGCCTGAGCCAGCGTTTATAGATGATGACTCGTTTATTGATACGCTTGAGCGTATTCTAAGGGTTGAAAAGGTGTATGCTCATGTCCGTTATCTGGAACCTATGGACTCAGCATCCTTGTGTCGTAAGGGCTTGGCGAGGCGTACGCGGGAAATGATTGGTGCAGAATTAAAACTGATTTAGGTATAAAAAAACCCGCAAGAGCGGGTTTTTTTATACCTTAGCTTTGCGCTTAGGCAGGGTAGTCGCGCTTGTCGTGACCAGTATAAAGCTGGCGTGGACGACCAATGCGGTAGTTTTCACTAACCATTTCGTTCCAGTGTGAGAACCAGCCAATAGTACGAGACATTGCGAAGATAACGGTAAACATTGACTCAGGAATACCGATAGCTTTCAAAATGATGCCTGAGTAGAAGTCTACGTTTGGATATAGCTTTCTTGCAACAAAGTACTCATCTTCTAGTGCTATCTGCTCAAGGCGACGCGCGATCTTCAATAGAGGATCATTCTCAAGGCCTAGTGCACCAAGAACTTCTTCGCATGTTTCGCGCATAACTTTGGCGCGAGGGTCGAAGTTTTTGTATACGCGGTGACCGAAGCCCATCAGACGGAATGGGTCGTTCTTGTCTTTCGCTTTGGCAACGTATTCATCGATGCGAGATACGTCACCGATTTCGTTAAGCATTGTTAGTACAGCTTCGTTTGCGCCGCCGTGAGCAGGGCCCCAAAGTGCAGCGATGCCAGAAGCGATACAGGCAAATGGGTTGGCGCCAGTTGAGCCGGCTAGGCGGACAGTTGATGTTGATGCATTCTGCTCATGGTCAGCATGAAGCATGAAGATCTTGTCCATTGCCTTTGAGATGGCTGGGTCAAACTTAACATCGCCAGCTGGCGTGCTGAACATCATGTGCAGGAAGTTTTCTGCATAATCCAAGTCATTGTTTGGATACATGAAAGGCTGGCCGATTGAGTACTTGTAGCACATCGCTGCAATGGTCGGCATTTTAGCTACAAGGCGGAAGCCTGCTATTTCACGGTGTTCTTCGTCAGAGATGTCCATCGTATCGTGGTAGAACGCTGAAAGAGCACCAACGACGCCGCACATGATCGCCATCGGGTGAGCGTCTCTTCGGAAGCCCTTAAAGAATTGGTTAACTTGATCGTGAACCATTGTGTGGTTGCGAACAGTTTTTCTGAAATGTTCGTTTTCTTCTGCTGTCGGAAGTTCTCCGTGCAAAAGTAGGTGGCATAGTTCAAGGTAGTCTGAATTTTCAGCTAGCTGTTCTATTGGGTAGCCTCTGTGAAGAAGTACACCTTTGCCGCCATCAATGTAGGTGATTTTAGATTCGCATGCCGCAGTGGACACGAATCCAGGGTCATAAGTAAAGACACCTTCTGATACTAGGCCTCGTACATCTATTACATCTGGGCCGACAGAGCCAGAATAAATTGGTAAATCGATGGTTTTCCCATCAACCGATAACTGAGCTTTTTTATCAGTCATGGTGCTCTCCTGTTGCTGAGATAGAGTAAGCCAAGCGTAGCTGCTGCTTAATAGGTAAAAAGCTTGCGGCCAGTTGGCGACTTAAAAGTTTGCGCATTATGCCAAATAGAATGACTATAGTC
>NZ_LWFZ01000704.1:0-6532 GCF_001635225.1 Oleiphilus sp. HI0086 | reverse complement strand
TTGCTAGGCAAACTATATGAGAAAACAAGTGTGATTATCACGACTAACTTAAGCTTTTCAGAGTGGAGCCAAGTCTTCGGTGACGCAAAGATGACAACCGCATTACTTGATCGACTAACGCATCACTGTCACATCATTGAAACAGGTAACGAAAGTTACCGCTACAAAGAATCTACTAATAAACGAATTTAAAACTGGAAATAAAAGAAAAGTTCAGGCCGTAATCTGGCCTCTCAGGCGGGTCAAAATTAAGTGCAAAAGCAGGGTCAGTTTTACATGCAAATTAACAGGCGGGCTGCCGTATTGCCTTTATACCAGGAGTAGAGGCCGATGCTTAAACATATGACTTGTGAAAGCATGGTTACGATTGTGCTGATGCTAATGATGTATTCGTATTCGATAATAAAGCAGAGTAAGCTTGTGGCAAAAGCTAGCGCCGCCAAGACTTTAATTGACAGGTCAAGCTTGAGAGACAGCACTCTTAAGTTGATGTAGGCGCGACAATATAAGAAGCCGAATGCAACGCTCATATTCATGAAGAAGGGGATGCTGATTTTCTGCCAATAGAGAGAGTTTGGCCATAAGGCTTGGAAGGCAACCCCTTTAATCCCACCCAGGTACAAGAAAAAGCAGATAAAGATACCGCTTAACCAGATATACATGACGTCTCTTAGGAATACGGCATTTACTGCTGAAATAAATAGCGCAAGAATTACGATCCCATAGAGAATGCCGAGCAGTAGCTTAACTTTATCTATTTCATGAAAGAAGGTGTCATTGGGCCATATTTGAAGGGGGACAAACATCGAACTAGAGGTATCGATGCGCATATAAAAAGTTTGGCTTTCGTTGGCTGGCGTGTTGTGTAAAAAAACGATATTTCGATAATCGATGTCTCGTTGCTCAAAGGGATAAGCATCACCTGCGATTTCTTTAGTATACTCGCCCTCACTATCTGGTATGAAGTATTCAATTGAATCAAGGATCGGGTAGCGAACCTCAAGGTACCAGCGTGTGGCTTCTGGGCTTATGTTATCGACTGAAAAGCGGAGCCAATATACTGAGTCAGTAAATCCTTTTGCAAGGCCATCGTTGGGAGCATTTTGCCATTTTAGACCATTATTATACTTTGAGTCCGCGGCCATAATATCTTCAAAAATAGAATGCCGTCTTTATCTTCGATGTATTGGGTGTAAATGCCTATATTTTCGGGTATTGACTCAGCGCTGAGCTTGTATCCGGGAAGTTGTTCAGAAAAAGCATAACGCCCTACAACGATGAGGATTAGTAATAGTAATAATTTAGCTAATGGGTGGCTGAGCCTGATTTTTCTCATCTAAACGGCTTTTTTATTTTTTGAGGTCGTCCAGAGAAGTTCATTGTGGACAGAATAGGTAGAGCTCGATCAGCCGGGCTAATTATGGAGCTCTTCTAAATATTAAAAATAGTACATAATGTCAGGAAAATCCTATTTTAAGATGCAAGAGAAGAGAAAAAACTTGTTTTTAGTCGTATGAATTCTTCTTTTGCCATTGGTCTTCGTCATCGAGAAAGCTATCCCACTCTTTGTTGCCTTCTTGTTTTTTAGCTTCTTCTTGTTCTCTGAATTTTTTGTTGTGTTGATCCGCTACTTCATCAAGCGCTTTGATTTTGGCTTTGTAAAGCGCAATAGCTTTTGCGGCCTGAGGGTGTTTGGCAAACTCTTTAAATGCATCAATTGCACTGTGGTAATTATGAATTGCAACTCTGGGCTTGCCATTGGCATTTGCCGCTTCGGCTCGGCCACAGAATAAGTCTGCTTTGGATTGGCAAATCGAAAGACTGATGTGATCCAGATATTTTTTTGCACTGCCGGCATTCAGACGCTTGGCCTTATGTTGTGACTGAATAAAGCGTTGAAGTACCTCCAGGTAGCCTCTCACTTCTTTGGCTTTGGCTTCTGTTTTTACGGGGACTGCCGGAAATTTGGGGTTGTTTTCGCGTAAGTTCTTTAGATAGTCATGATCAGCAGTGAGGTAACCTTGTAGGCGCTCGGTTTTATTTAAAATGATCAGTTCATTAAGCGTTTCAACTGAGCGCTCGGCGATCATGATGCGTAGCTCGTTGTTTAAGTACTGCGGGGGCAGGTCGTGAATCAACTGTTGCATGCGGTTATGTCGCTCAGTCAGCACATTGGTTTTGCGAATGCGCTCAACACGTGCTCGCTCGCGCGCTTGAGAAATATAAATAGCACCAATGCAAAGAAATATGATAGCAACGATGGCGATTGTAATAGTGGTTGTTGACATAGCTAAGATCTTAAAAAATATACAAAAGGTTAAACTGAAATTGCTTATACCTTTGAGTATAGACCAGCGTTTGTGATTTTCTATCTGGGATTTAGGGTGAAATGGTAAATGATTGTGCAAACTTTGATCGGATAGAATTTGGGGTTTGTCACATTTTCATGTAAAATCTGCCGCCTTTATTACGCACCTGGCGAAGAAGTTTACTTTTGCTAGGGGCAATTTCCTTGTTATTTCAAGTGTTGAGGCTGATACAAAGATGACAGAGCGCGTTCAAGCTGCAGGCCTGCAGGTCGCAAAAGAGCTATTCGATTTCGTAAACGAGAAAGCAATTCCAGGTACAGGCGTCGATCAGGATGCATTTTGGGCTGGTTTCAGCGCAATCGCTAATGAGTTGGCACCACGTAACCGCGAGCTGCTTGCAAAGCGTGATGACCTTCAAGCTAAGATTGATGCGTATCATTCTGAGCGTAAAGGCCAGTCTTTGGATTTCGCAGAGTACAAAGCATTTCTTCAGGAAATTGGTTACCTGGTAGAAGAAGGCCCGGCATTTGAAGCAACGACTGAAAATGTAGAGCCAGAGATCGCTGAAATGGCTGGCCCACAGCTAGTTGTGCCAGTAATGAACGCTCGTTTCGCATTGAACGCTTCTAACGCTCGTTGGGGTTCTTTGTACGATGCGCTTTATGGCACGAAAGTTATTTCTGAAGAAGGTGGCGCTGAAAAGGGCCCAGGTTATAACAAAGTACGTGGCGACAAGGTTATCGCTTATGCTCGTGGTGTATTAGACACGGCTGCACCTTTGGCTAAGGGTTCTCACGTCGGTACAACAAACTACGCAATCGTTGACGGTAAGCTTGCCGTGACACTGGCTGACGGTTCTACTTCAGGTCTAAAAGAAGAAGACAAATTTGTTGGTTACACCGGCGACGTAGCTGCACCAACATCTATTCTTTTGAAGAACAATGGTTTGCACATCGAAATCCAAATCGATGCGACTAGCCCAGTTGGTTCAACTGACGCTGCTGGCGTTAAAGATTTGATCATGGAAGCGGCACTGACCACTATCATGGACTGTGAAGACTCTGTTGCTGCGGTTGACGCAGAAGACAAAGTGACGACTTACGGCAACTGGTTAGGCCTAATGAAAGGCGATCTGGCTGAAGACGTAAGCAAAGGCGGTAAGACATTTACACGTGTGATGAATGCTGACCGTGAATTCACGGGTGTTGACGGTAATACTTTCTCTTTGAAAGGTCGTTCAATGTTGTTCGTTCGTAACGTAGGTCACTTGATGACTAACCCTGCGATTCTTTTGGAAGACGGTTCTGAAATTCCTGAAGGCATCATGGACGGTGTTGTGACAGCGCTTATCGCTATTCACGACTTGAATGGCAATAGCCCATTCAAGAACTCTACAACAGGTTCTGTCAATATCGTTAAACCTAAGATGCACGGCCCAGAAGAAGTGGCTTTTGCTAACGAATTGTTTGCACGTGTTGAAGATGCACTTAACCTGCCTCGCTTCACGATGAAGATGGGTATTATGGATGAAGAGCGTCGTACCACTGTTAACTTGAAAGAATGTATCCGTGCAGCGAAAGACCGTGTTGTATTCATCAACACAGGCTTCCTTGACCGTACCGGTGATGAGCTACACACGTCAATGTTGGCAGGTCCTTTTGTTGCTAAGACTCAAATGAAGCAGCAAGTTTGGATTAACGCATACGAAGATTGGAACGTTGATACAGGTTTGGAAACAGGCCTACAAGGTCGTTCACAGATTGGTAAAGGCATGTGGCCGATTCCTGATGAAATGGGCATGATGATGGAGCAGAAAGTGGGCCATCCTAAAGCGGGTGCTAACACGGCTTGGGTTCCTTCTCCTACTGCCGCAGCACTTCACGCAATTCACTATCATCAGATTGATGTATTTGCGGTTCAAAACGAACTTAAGACTCGCGAGCATGCAAACGTAGATGACATCTTAAGCGTTCCACTAATGTCTGCAGATGAAGTTAAGGCGCTAACGCCTGAATTCATTCAGAACGAAATCGACAACAACTGTCAGGGTATCCTGGGTTATGTTGTACGTTGGGTTGATCAGGGTGTTGGTTGTTCTAAAGTTCCAGATATCAACAACGTTGGTTTGATGGAAGATCGTGCAACATTGCGTATTTCTTCTCAGCACGTGGCGAACTGGTTGGAGCACGGTGTTTGTACCAAAGAACAGGTTGAAGAAAGCTTGAAGCGTATGGCAGCGATTGTTGACGGCCAGAATGCGGGTGATTCTGAATACATCGCCATGGCACCGTCTTTTGACGGCATTGCTTTCCAGGCAGCTTCTGATTTGATCTTCAAGGGCAAAGAGCAGCCAAGTGGTTACACAGAGCCGCTACTTCATGCTTACCGTTTGAAGTTTAAAGCGCAATAAGTGTTTACTCAGCCCCTGCTTATGTAGGGGCACAAAAAAACCGGCTGAATGCCGGTTTTTTTGTGCGTATTGATTAGCTAAATACTTAGGCGGCGCATATTGGCAGAGGGTTTAGCGTATTGCCAATGTTGGTCAAAGCTATCTCTGAGTCTCTGTGCGATCATATGATTGCTGTAGTTAACGAAGCCCGTGTAGCTATCCAGGTCTTTCCGGTAGATGCCGGCGTCAAAATCAACCGTTGTAATCATATCGCGGGGCCTGCTGGCGCCTCTTGGAATCACTCTTAATTCGATGAAGCTGGTCAATTTCTGGGCGAGGTCAATAAGTGGATTGTGATAGCCTGCACCAGTTCGATCATCGATTAATAGTATTCTAATTTTTGCCTGCGAGTTCCTCTTCGATAGATTCAATAGACATTGACGGATGTAGCTTTCTTTAAAGATAGGGTGTGTGATTGTGTCGGAAAGTATGGATATTTGTCTCTGGGCCTGTGAAAGCATGCTTCGATGAAAGCTAACAAACTGGTCTTGGTTATTGTACTTATATAAATGATTATCCTGAGATATTAACAGTGCCTTCCGTCCATCTGTTGACAAGTGAGGCTCTTCTGCTCGGACTTTAATATAATGCCTCAGACAGGGCATTTCCATATGGTATATCCCATCACGATTAGGCTCTTTGGCTGTCACGAATCCTTGAGAGGCAAAGAAGGCCTGATATTCTTGAAAGCATTCCAGGTAGAGCTCATCATAGTTAGACTTTGCGGCAGCTTTCATCGCTCGATGCAGAAGCTGGCGACCAAAGGACTTTCTTCTGCAGGAAGGGTGAATATATAGCTTATGGATATGGGCAGAGCTAGCGTCGTTATGCTTAACGACAACGTAGCCAATAATGTTATCACTGGCGACAAGTGCCTGGATAAAACCCTTCTCTACTTGATGAGCCTTATGAATATGCAGCCAGTCGTTATCGAGCTTGCATAGGCGACGATGTACCTCTAATGGAAGTTTATCCAGGGCATAAGTTTGGATTTTAATTTGACTCATAATATTTCAAATGATGTTACTGCATTATCAATCCATTATTATATCATGCTCAGAATAGAACAGCTGGGGTATGCAGGTCTACCGACTTTACCTGCTTTTTGCTAATTAAGAATAAGGCTCGCTATGTTGCACAATTTTGATGTTCAGGATTTTTTACTCAATTACTGGCAAAAAAAACCAATGCTTATTTCCAAGGCTTTTTCGGACCCATATTGGTTGGAGCCAAGTGAATTAGCGGGTTTAGCCTGTGAGGAGGATGTCGAGTCCCGAATAATTATGCAGTCTGATCAAAAGTGGCAGGTCGAGTGTGGGCCTTTTGAAGAAAGCCGGTTTCCTACTCTACCCAAGAGGGATTGGACGCTTCTGGTTCAAGGTCTTGATCAGTGGTCACCTGAAGTGGCGGAGATTTTAAGGTCTTTTGATTTCTTACCGAGCTGGCGTCTGGATGACATAATGGCTTCGTATGCGCCGGTTGGGGGAACCGTTTCCCAGCATTATGACTTTTTTGATGTCTTTCTAATTCAAGGAGAGGGGAGCAGAAAGTGGCAAGTAGGTCAGGTTTGTAGCGCCGACAGTGAATTGGTACCAGATACCTCTGTGCGTATCCTGACTGAATTTGAGCCTAAATTGGAAGTAACCTTGGAACCGGGTGATATCCTTTACATTCCCGCCAAGCATGCGCACTTAGGAGTCTCTGTAGAAAACAGCATGACCTATTCAGTTGGTTTTCGCGCTCCGAGCATTCGAGATATTGTCGACGGTGTAGC
>NZ_LWFZ01000703.1:0-10283 GCF_001635225.1 Oleiphilus sp. HI0086 | reverse complement strand
AACACCCTAGCCGGAGAATAATACAGCTGTACGATAAAAGACGTAAATACAGAATTCACCTTTCATCATAGACTATTTCTTTAAATTATCTGCTTCGTCCTTTACTATTCTCTTAGAATTCAGTCTATCCTGAAGAATTAGTTGCGGCATTATGCAATAATCCGTCACCTTTTTTAAGCGTTCATTGTAAGTCATTTGTAAACAGTCGGCGCAAAGTTTTTATTTATTGATGAAAGATCGAGAGACCATGGAAACAAATACACAAATTTGCATTATCGGACAGGGCTATGTAGGTCTGCCACTGGCAGTCGAATTTGGGAAGAAATTCCCAACCATAGGGTTTGACATCAAAGAAGATCGCATCAACGAGTTACGCGAAGGTGTTGATAGCACACTCGAGTGCTCATCTGAAGAGCTTGCCGAGAGTACTCATCTCACGTTTACTACTCAGCTCGATGATATCAAGAATGCTACAGTCTATATCGTCACAGTTCCTACACCGATCGATGACTACAAAACACCAAACCTAACGCCGCTAATCAAAGCGAGCGAGATGCTTGGCAAAGTAGTCAAAAAGGGCGATTACGTTATTTACGAGTCGACTGTTTACCCGGGTGCAACCGAAGAAGACTGTTTACCACTAATCGAGCAAGGCTCTGGTTTGAAGCTAAATGAAGATTTCTTTGCGGGATACAGCCCGGAACGAATCAATCCTGGCGATAAAGAACACCGTGTCACGAACATTCTCAAAGTTACCTCTGGCTCAACGCCCGAAGCGGCAACTTTTATTGATGACCTTTATAAAAGCATCATCGTTGCCGGCACGCACAAAGCAGCTTCTATTCGTGTAGCTGAAGCCGCAAAAGTTATTGAAAACACCCAGCGTGACGTCAACATCGCTCTCGTTAACGAGCTTTCTTTAATTTTTGACAAAATGGGCATCGACACCCTGGAAGTACTCGAAGCCGCTGGCACAAAGTGGAACTTCCTCCCCTTCCGCCCAGGCTTGGTTGGCGGTCACTGTATTGGTGTAGACCCATACTACCTAACACATAAAGCGCAATCGATTGGTTACCACCCAGAAATCATTCTTTCCGGTCGTCGTATTAACGACAACATGTCTGCTCATGTTGCCGAGAAAGTATTGAAGCTTATGACCAAGAAGAAAATTCAGGTTGTTGACGCAAACATTCTGGTCATGGGGCTTACATTTAAAGAGAACTGCCCTGATATTCGCAACACCAAAGTGACTGATGTTATTACAGAGCTCCAGGGCTACCACGCCAATATTGACGTCTATGACCCTTGGGCAGATGCAGAAGAGGTGAAGCATGAGTATGGGCTTAACTTGATCAGCGAACCTAAACAAGATCACTACGATGCAGCAGTCATTTGCGTATCACACGACCAGATCAAAGAAATGGGTATCGCAGAAATCCGTAAGCTATGCAAAACCAATAACGTTATCTTTGATGTGAAATATCTATTCGACAAAGATGATGTTGATGCGCGTTTGTAAGCCTCAGCTCGGCATTGAATTAAGAGCCCGGTAGTTACCGGGCTTTTTTGTTATCCGCTTGCGATTCGATAATTAGCACCACATGGCAACCATTGGCACTCACTACATCCTCAGCGCGCTAGGCGGCGCGAGAAAAAAAGGCGTCGATACTCGCCAACTGCTAAAGCAAGCGCGAATATCCGAACTTCAACTCAGAAACCCCAGAGCACGCTTCCCGGTAGAGTCGGTTGCCAAGCTCTATTCAAGTATTGCAGAGACCCTAAATGACGAGTTTATGGGCTTCACTGAAACCCCCATTAAGCTCGGAACCTTTGCCCTCATGGCTGAATGGGTCAGTTACAGTCATAACCTCGAAGAACTATTGCATCGAGGGATTCGCTTCTATAACCAGATCAACAATGAAATAAAGGTTTCTCTTGATGTCGAAGGAGAGCACGTATATTTCACCTCAGAGTTCAACAATCCGGAATTAGATTTCGAGCACTTTTATATCGAGTACTGGCACGTCATTTGGCACCGCTTTGCAAGTTGGTACATTGGCAAACCAATTAAACTAATTGGCGCCTATATTAATTACACCCCCATTGATCATGAAGAATTTGAGCTCTTGTTTCGCTGTAAAACTAACCAAAAGAGCAAATTCAACCGCTTAGTCTTCCATCGGAAGTATCTCGAAGAGCCTTTGATCAAAACTACTCGCGACCTAAAAGTCTTTCTAGCACGCGCGCCGATAGATCTACTTACCATCCCCGGCGAAGACAATAGCCTGACAGCACAAATCAAACTTCTTATAGAGCCCAAGAGCACCCACATCAGCGAAGCAATTAAACTTCCAAATAGCGCTGTCATCTCTCGCCAATTAGGAATCAGTGAACAAACACTACGCCGAAAGCTTCACCTAGAAGGCATTAGCTATCAACAAATCAAGGATAATCTTCGCCTCGATATCGCTAATAAGCTGCTGACCAAGCGCAACCTGACTATCGCAGAAATTTCTCAGCACCTTAACTTCAGCGAACCCCGAGCCTTTTCACGCGCCTATACAAAATGGACAGGCGAAACACCGAAAACCTACCGCGTAAAAAAGATAAAATAAGCGATTAAGTCTATTTATCTGCACCTTTTCAACCAACAAATAAGCGTTTATGTCTATTTAAATTTTATATATTTGTCCTATACAGACATCATAACAAAACACTTATCTGTTTAATTTCAACACCTTAATTAAATATCACACCTTACCTCTCGTATCGAAGCGCACTTTATTTTATAGACATTTCCAAATATCATCGCTGCACTTTTTAGGACAAAAGCGAACCTTTTTCGTTTTAGTCATAATATTAAATTGCCAAAACTTCGCTACACTTGAGCGCTAAAATACACCTATACTTAGTAGCTTTATTTAACGAACTCCTATCACGACAGGCAAGCAAACTAACGGACCGTGCGATGACAACAAGCAAAGACGCCACACCCAAGATCAGCCTAGATAACCCTTTTGGTTCTGACAACGAGCTGGACTTTAGAATCCCCGGGCAAAATGCAGAAAACCCCGGACTTTATGAAGAAACTCTCCGTAAAGGTTACGACCTGATGCAGCGCCCAAGAAAAGCTGCTGGTGTAACGGCCATTACGCGTCAACACAGTAAAAAGCGAATGACGATATGGGAACGTATTTCAGTTCTAACAGATGAAGACCCAAAGGTACTGTTCCAGAACTGGGGTAAAAATCTAGATGGCGCGTCAATCGTCACGGCAGTCGTAAAAATAGACGGCCGAGACGTTGCCTTATACGGTCACGATTTCACCGTCAGGGCGGGCTCTATGGATGCCACCAACGGCACTAAGCTAGCCCGCTTAATGGAGCTTGCGGGTAAACGAAAGATTCCTTTAGTGGGCCTAAACGATAGTGCCGGCGCTTACGTCCCCGCCGGAGTCGGCGGTCTAGACGGTTACGCCGAAGCTTTTACCGCTTTAAGAAAGATCAGCGGTGTTGTACCTAGCATTATGTGCATGTTTGGTTTTAATGCCGGTGGTGGTTCATACCTTCCACGCCAAGGTAGCTTTATGATTCAGCCAAATGATACATTCTTTGGCCTAACAGGCCCTGGTGTGGTGAAAAGTGTACTCGGTGAAGATGTAACGCCTGACGAGCTTGGCGGCCCTGGCGTACATAGCCAAAGTGGTGTCACAGATATCGTGGTAAAAGATGAAGTCAGCGCCTTGAAGAAAGTTCGCCAACTACTCAAATATCTTCCGAACAACAATTCCGAGTTAGCACCCTATCAGGAAACGTCCGATCCGATTGATCGTAAGACCTGGGATATCGACATCCTGCTGAAGAAGGCCTTCAATAGCCCAACCGGTTTCAATACGCCTATTGATGTCACTATCATGATCCAGCAACTTTGCGACCATGGCGACTTTATTGAAATTCAGGAAGAGCGTGCACGTAACACGGTTACAGCCTTGGGTAGAATGGGTGGCAATGTGGTCGGCTTTCTGGCCAATAACAGCGCCGTGTCTTCAGGCCAGATTGATATTGATGCAGCCTATAAGAATGCACGCTTTATCCGCTTCTGTAACCTTTACAATATCCCTGTCATCTTTATGGAAGATACAACGGGTTTCTTACCTGGTAAAGATCAAGAATCAAACGGTATTGTGCAAGCAGGTAGAGCAATGCTTGATTCAATTATTGACCTAAGAACGCCTCGTTTTTTGGTGATCATTCGTAACGCTTTCGGTGGTGCTTACGCTTCTTACAACTGCTATCAGACAGGTGCAGACTTTGTATGCGCCCTGCCTTCTACCAGAGCAGCCGTAATGGGACCAGCAGGTGTAGAATTTGTCTATAAGAAGGAGTTACGCGCTATTCGCGGTGCGGTTAAGACAGGCGAGCAAAGTGCCGAATGGGGCGCTGAGCAAGAAGCCTTACTCGCAAAACGCTATGAAGAAGAATTGATGAACCCAAATGAGGCGTTGAGCCTAGGGTCGATCTCTCAAATTGTTATGCCCAGAGACATGCGCAAGGTCTTGTGCGAACAGCTCAATTTCCACTTATCACACTATACACCTGAGCCACTCGGCGGCGTACAAAGGGAGTCTTTCTAATGAGTAACGAACATTACCTTAACAACCCGCTGACTCATCAAGACCGTCGTTTAGGCCAATCAGACAGCACTTGGGTACGTAGCTTCTCGTGTGAAGACATTCGCCCCTTAATCATTTGTCGCGGCCCTATTCGTAAAGAAGCAATGGATGTATTTGCAGAAATGGGAGTGACGCATTGCGGTATCTTATTGTCTGAAAAAGACAGTATTGTTTATCAAAATGCCTTGGCGCCAGAACTGCGCCAAATCAACAATCCTGACCGCATTCACCGTGTGCCAGACTACAGCGGCGCAGATAAAGAAGAGCGTGTTCAGCGCATAGAACAGATCATTCGCATTGCTAAAGAGAACAACTATAACGCTATTTTTGCCGGCTACGGCTTTATGGCCGAAGACGAAGCGATGGTTGGCGCAATGGAAGAAGCCGGTCTGAACTTTATTGGCCCTTGCTCGGAAACGGTTCATAAAGCAGGCCTAAAAGACGAGGCGAAGCGCACCGCATTGCAAGTCGGCGTCAGTGTAACGCCTGGAATCAACAATGCTACTGCCTTGACACTCCTTAAAAAGCATAGCGATGAAAAGGCGCTACTGTCTTTAGTCAAAAAAGAAGGCTTAGCACTCAACCAAAAACGCTTTGAAAATGCCGACTCAATTGAAGATAAAGCCGACGTCGTGCTTGATGCAGGCTACAAAAAAGGCATCGACCTTTATAGCGTGGCAGAGCTTCAGGAAACCGTCCGCGAGCAAGTAATCAAGATTGGCCAGGAATACCCTGAAAACCGTATTCGCCTGAAATGCATCGGCGGTGGCGGAGGTAAAGGCCAACGAATACTCTCCAGCCCTTCAAGCTTTAAAGGCAGCATCGAAGAGCGCTTAAGCCAAGCAGCAGATGAAGCACCTTCTCTAGTACTTGAGATCCTCAACGAGGTAAAAGCGACAGGCCAAGGCGACAACAAGAATATTCTTGTCGAGTTGAATATCGAAACCACCCGTCACCAGGAAATCCAGGTGATCGGTAATGGTGAATGGGCACTGGCTTTGGGCGGTCGTGATTGCTCTTTGCAGATGCATGAGCAAAAGCTGCTGGAAATATCGGTTACGACCGAAGATTTACAGCATGCGCTTACAGAATCTTTGCATCGCGGTAGTGAAGCCGAATCTAAAATCCTTAGCCAGGAGATCAAAACCCTTCAGGCGATGGAAAAAGAATCCGAAGTATTTGGTCAGGCAGTAGGCTTGGACAACGTATCCACCTTCGAGTGTATCGTTGACCGCGACAAACACTTCTTTATGGAAATGAACACCCGAATTCAGGTTGAACACCGCGTTACAGAGCTCTGTTATAGCCTGAAATTCGTCAACCCCGACAACGCTGATGACAGTTTTACGGTGCACTCATTGGTCGAGGCCATGGTATTACTCGCTGCACACGGCAAGCGCTTACCCAAGCCCGAGCGCGTATTGCGTCATAATGCTTCGGTTGAAGCCCGCCTTAATGCAACTAACCAAGCTTTGGCACCCCATGCAGGTGGTTTGATTGAACATTGGTCAGATTCGCTTGATGGCGAAATTCGTGACGACCAGGGTATTAGTCTTCACAACCCTGATACCGATGTATTCATGTCCTATCACTTGGCCGGTGCTTACGATAGTAATATCGCCCTACTCCTGACTGTTGGCAACAATCGTCTGGAAAGCTTTGAACAAATGTCTGAAGTACTTCGCCGCACTAAGCTGGAAGGTAAGGATCTAGGCACCAACCTTGAATTCCATTACGGCTTGGTCAACTGGATAATGGGCAACAATATTCATGCGAAACCAACAACCCAGTTTATCGTTCCCTATCTAACGGCTGTAGGCGCGTTAAAACAACAGGCACAGCAATACGACCTGAACCAGGTTTATGCTGAAGTGTGCCAAGCAAATATTGCTAGCCTTAAATCCAAGGACGACAAGACTGCAATGCAAAGCGTATTGCAACGCAAACACCTATTGCTTACACGTCCGGTTGAGCACTTAATGCTTGAACCGCATTTGTTATCCGGCTGGTTGGCCATGCATCAAACTCACTTCTCGGTTGATAAGAAGGGCAAGGTCTCCTGGATAGAAAACCCGATTAAAGTTCTGGATGAAACTTATCATTTCCTTAACATGGACTTTCACCCGGGAAACAAGCGAGAGAACCCAGCGGCCACCATGATCTGGGATCATGACCAGGAAATCCTCAGCGATGCACTTTCCTTCTATAGCACACTTGAAGAAAAACTGGATATTTGCAACTTCAACGACTTAGACAAAGCCCTAAAAGCTGCCAAGCACAGCGATTTTGATACAGCGACCTGGGCCGCAATCAAAGCTGCCCACGCAGGCTATCAAGCTGGCTGCAGAGTACTACTATTACTGCCATACATAGCCGCCAAGACAGGTTTCTTCGAACTGAAAGTCGCTGATGACCTGAGCTTAGTCATTCCTGAGAACTTAACCAATAAAGATTATCAGGAAGCGATGGCGAAGGTCCTAGTACCACCACCTGTCGCGAAAAGTGATGAGATTCTCGCCAGCTCAGGCGGTATGTTCTATTCGCGCGAAGCGCCTGATATGCCTCCCTTTATTGAGGAAGGCCAGCACTTTGAGACGGGAGATCCGCTCTATATCGTTGAAGTCATGAAGATGTTCAATAAAATAGCTGCGCCGTTCTCTGGCACCATTGCTAAAGTGCTGCTTGAAGACGACGGCACCATTATTAAGAAGGGTCAGCCACTGTTCAAAATTGTTCCTGATGAAGAAATCGTTATTGAAACAGACGAGCAGATAAAAGACAGACAAACCAAAGCTTGCACTGAGTTTTTGGCGAATATTTAGGAGAATAAACAATGATTACAGGCTTAGACCACATTGCGATAGCAGTGCCAGATTTACAGAAAGCCATAGAGCGCTTTGCAGAAGACTTCGGCTTGAACCTGAAAGGTCAGGAAGATGTACCTGAAGCAAAAACCAGTGCTGCGTTTTTAGACGTTGAGAAAACCAGCATTGAATTGATTCACCCGCTTAACGGTGAAGGCCCTGTGCAGAAATACTTGGAAAAGAAAGGCGGTGGCATTCACCACCTTTGTTTCCGCAGCGACGATATCGAAGCGGATGTTGAGCGTTTGAAGGCAAAGGGTTATCAATTCCTTTCCGATGCACCTTCACCTGGTGCGCACAATTGTAAAGTGATCTTCATCCACCCAAAAAGTGCCGACGGCATTTTAATAGAGCTTAACCAACCCATGGGTCAGTAAGCACTTACATAAGCATAACAATAGAGCAGCTATTACTTAACGAGAAATACTATGTCTGATAAAAAGCCTGATTTAGCCGCACAACTCGAGCAATGGGAAGCGCTTGCGACCAAACAAATGAAAGGGGTCAGTCCGGATGAAATGACCTGGCAGACGCCAGAAGGTATTCCCGTTAAGGTGCTCTATACCGAGGAAGATACAAAAGACCTGCCTCACACCCAGACACTTCCCGGTATGGCTCCCTTTGTACGTGGCCCAATGGCAACGATGTACGCCGGCCGCCCCTGGACCATCCGCCAATACGCAGGATTTTCCACCGCAGAAGAGTCAAATGCTTTCTATCGCAAAAACCTGGCTGCCGGTGCACAAGGCGTATCAGTTGCCTTTGATTTAGCGACTCACCGAGGTTACGACTCAGACCACCCACGCGTAACGGGTGATGTAGGTAAAGCAGGTGTGGCGATTGATTCAGTCGAAGATATGAAAATTCTTTTCGACGGCATTCCGCTTGATAAAGTATCGGTATCCATGACCATGAACGGCGCAGTCTTGCCAATCCTGGCTAGCTACATCGTTGCAGCAGAAGAACAAGGCGTTTCACAAGAACAGCTTTCAGGCACTATCCAGAATGACATTCTGAAAGAGTTTATGGTGCGCAATACCTATATCTACCCACCAAAACCATCCATGAGGATTATTGGCGATATTATCGGCTACACCTCCGAGAACATGCCTCGCTTTAACAGCATTTCAATCTCCGGCTACCATATTCAGGAAGCCGGTGCTGATGCAGCGCTGGAACTAGCCTACACACTTAGCGATGGCAGAGAGTATGTTAGAACTGCACTGAAAGCTGGTTTGGACGTCGATGCCTTTGCGCCTCGCCTTTCCTTCTTCTGGGGCATTGGCATGAACTTCTATATGGAGATCGCCAAGCTCAGAGCCGGTCGCTTGTTATGGCATAAGATTATGGACGAGTTTAGACCTAAGAACCCCAAATCTTCTATGCTTCGAACCCACTCGCAAACATCAGGCTGGTCTTTGACCGAGCAAGACCCTTACAACAACGTGATTCGTACCACCATCGAGGCGATGGCTGCGGTATTTGGTGGCACTCAGTCGCTACACACCAATGCCCTGGACGAAGCGGTTGCACTACCAACAGAATTCTCTGCTCGTATTGCGCGAAATACTCAGATCATCCTTCAAGAAGAAACAGGCATTCCTCAGGTTGCAGACCCTTGGGGGGGCTCCTACATGATGGAAAGCCTCACGCAGCAGATTGCTGATCGAGCTTGGGAATTAATTGAAGAAATCGAGGAAAAAGGTGGAATGGCGAGCGCCATTGAACATGGCATTCCAAAAATGCGAATTGAAGAAAGTGCAGCGAAAAAGCAAGCACGCATTGATCGCGGTGAAGATGTCATTGTTGGTGTCAATAAATACCAGCTCGATCACGAAGATGACCTGGATATACTTGAAGTAGACAATGTTGCTGTACGCGAGTCACAAATCAAGCGCTTGGAATCGATTCGTACAAATCGAGATTCTGATGCGGTTAAAGCAGCGCTTACAGCCTTGACTGAGGCGGCGAAAACAGGTGAAGGCAATTTGCTAGAATTGAGCGTAAATGCTGCTCGCTTACGCGCGACTGTTGGCGAAATTTCTGATGCTCTGGAAGAAATATACGGACGTTTTCAGGCCGAATCTCGCACTATTAGCGGCGTTTACGGCGCCTCCTATGAGGGCGATGAAGACTGGCAAGCAATACAGTCTGATATTGAAGCCTTTGAGAAAGCCCAAGGTCGACGACCTAGAATGCTGGTTTGCAAGATGGACCAAGACGGCCATGATAGGGGCGCTAAAATCATCGCCACCTCATTTGCCGATGCGGGCTTTGATATCGACCTATCC
Source organism: Oleiphilus sp. HI0086 (assembly GCF_001635225.1). Classification (NCBI taxonomy): domain Bacteria; kingdom Pseudomonadati; phylum Pseudomonadota; class Gammaproteobacteria; order Oceanospirillales; family Oleiphilaceae; genus Oleiphilus; species Oleiphilus sp. HI0086. Next base: position 456 of record NZ_LWFZ01000703.1, on the reverse strand, counting down.
CCTATGTTTTCAACCACTGAAGAAGTCGCCAAGCAAGCCGTCGAAAATGACGTGCATGCCGTCGGTGTCAGCTCACAAGCTGCAGGACACAAGACACTAGTTCCTGAGCTCATTCAGGCGCTCAAAAATCAAGGCGCGGACGACATTATCGTTATTGCCGGGGGAGTGATCCCTAAACAAGACTACGACACACTCTATCAGGCAGGAGTTAAAGGAATCTTCGGGCCTGGTACAACAGTGCCTTATAGTGTTCGCCAAGTGCTAACGGCGATCAATGAGTCTGCCTAGCTTCCTGGTATGAATATCGATCTTGAGCAACTCAAAAAAGGCCAGCGCCGAGCACTAGCCAAAGCTATTACCTTGGTCGAGAGCAAGCGCGACCAAGACAGAGCGGCTGCTCAACAAGTCTTGAATGAGCTATTGTCAGATACCGGAAATAGCCTTCGTATAGGAATC
>NZ_LWFZ01000702.1:0-3569 GCF_001635225.1 Oleiphilus sp. HI0086 | reverse complement strand
GCTCTTATATAGTGACCTATCAAAATGGTATTCAATGAGAGGCCGCAGGTAATGGGGGAGGCTTTTGTTCGTACAATAGTGTAATTCATTAGCCTTGCTTCTCAACAGGTATTCTGAGGGTGAATAGCAAAAAGGTAACCAAGGAAATCGTTTATGAAATATCGAATTTTAGTATTACTTATCGCTTTTTTACCAGCTTGTAGCACCCTCGCCCCCGTACCTCTTCAACTCGTCTCCCTTGAAGAGCTCGCTCAACTTGAACAAGAGCAAGCCGCTCAAGTAGCTGGCATAAATCACGCACAGCCTGGCCAGCTATTCCTGAACCAGCCTCAACAAGCTGAAAGTTATGCGAACCAAAGGTCCGTTACTGAAAAAGGCCCTGAGATCAAAATTCTGCAGCCACTTTTAAGCTCACCGTAACAAATCCGCTTTCAGTACACGTCGAATTTGCCAGTCGCCAGCCTAACGCTACGGTGAATATGAAGTCCCTTAAGCTCACCTACAAAAAGTTCTGGGGAATCGATCTGACTGACCGCATCGTTGATTATATCGAAGGAGAGAGTATTAACGCTCCTGAAGTCGAGCTACCTGCTGGGCAGCATACTCTAGAGATCTATATCGAAGATGATCAGGAGAATCAGAGTACCAAGTTGATCACCGTTGAGATTGCCGAAAGCTAAACATACTAGCTACGAGGCTTTTGGAAAAGCCGGAATCTTACGTTCTCCAAATTTTGTATCGCCCCTTGAAATTAACACTGAGTAATTTCAAATTTATTTTAATTCATTTCCAATTCTTGTCCTTCCTTAAAAAGTGAACATAAGAAGTGCCATCGGTACTCATTATTACTGTTTGCTAATAAGCACTTTTGCCTACTTAGCGAACCAATAACTTTTAAAGGATTTACACATGAACTTCAAAAAACAAATTATTGCTGGTGCTTTCTCATTAATGGCAATGGGCGCGGTAGCCGAAGAGTCTGGTATAGGAAATGATATCAATACAAGCAATATATATGTCGGTGGCGGTTTGGGTATGAACTCACTTAGCGGCTTTGATGATGCAATGGGCTTTCAAGTTTTTGGCGGCTATCGCTTCGATGATAACTTGATAAAAGTAGACAAAGTTAAACTAGCAGTTGAAGCCGGCTATATGACATCGGGTGATTTTGACTTCCGCTTTGGCGGCTCAGTTTCTGCTGATGGTATTTGGGCTGCAACGGTTGCAGACTATGCGGTAAATGAGCAAGTGAGCGGACTTTTAAGGCTTGGCCTTGATTTTGGCGATGACGATGGTTTGTTAATGGGCTTTGGCGGTGAGTATCGCGTTGACCATAACATTGCGGTTCGCGGTGAATACGTTATCAGAGATAATGTTAACAGCTTGCAGGTAAACATTGTTTACGGCTTATAATACCCTACCAATATAAGGCCAGATTAGTTTATCTGGCCTTATTCCTCTCCAGAATATTCATCAACCCTGTCGGCAGAGGACGCTATGCCTCGCTCACAGGCTACGATCTAAGCTTCTACCAAACTCTGCATTGACTAGGCTCAGGATCGTCTGCCTAAGGAAAATTCAATACTAGCGCTTAAGCCCTCTGAACACAGAAAAAGCAGCTGCAAATTTTTCTTAAAAAACTTTTACCTTTTACGTTTCATTTCAGCCAAGCGTCCATCACATATTATTGAACAGTTAATCAAACGGATACGCTTGGCTTAATTGAATTAACAAAAAATGAAAAAGGATGACGATCATGAGTACACAACAAACAACCAAGAAAAAGAAACTAATAACAGCGATAGCACTGGCGACTACAGTTGGCCTTACTGGCTGTATTGACGAAGGTGATGACGGATCAAACAGTCTTGCTAGCATTGTTGATCTGCCTCCTGGTGACCTGTGTACCAATGGTGGCAAGCAAATCCAGACCGGCCTCGATTCTAATAATAACGATACCCTGGACGCTGATGAAATTACGCAGACAACAGAAGTCTGTAATGGAGAGACAGGCGACACTGGTGAAGACGGCGTTACCGGCTTCAATAGTTTAATTGCCATGAACAATGTTGCTGCAGATGACTTAAGTTGTGAGTTTGGTGGTTTGCTTATTCGTTCTGGTCTGGATTTGAATCGTAATAGTATCTTGGACACCGACGAGATAGAGAACAACCAATACCTTTGTAACCAGGATGAAGGGTCTTCCATAGCTGCCATTATCGCGAGCCTAACAGCCTCACCAACGACTATCGAAACTCTAGAAACTACAACTTTAACCGTTACACCGACTAGCTCTGAAGACACGATTGTTTCTTATGTTTGGCGTAATGACGACGGAGATGTAATTGACTCATCGTCAAATAGGGTTGACGTGACAGAAGCTGATGCCGGAACGTATCAATATACAGTCGAGCTAACTAACGTTGATGGTATTGTTCAATCTCGATCAGTCAATATCTTAGTAACAGAGCAGCTTGAAGCCGTACAAGTTTCATCCGTGTCTACTTCGACTAGACAAGTATTTTTGCCACAAGGGTTTGATGTTGCTAGTAGTTCACCTAGTGGTGACTTTGACGGATCTATCGTAACAGCATCTCCCGAGACGGTTAGCCCGGCCTCTTTCCGAAGCTTGCGCTCTACCGCTACGCAAGTAGATGTTGCTGGCTTTATCGCCGAAAGACCCGCATTCAGCGCAGGTACGGATTCTGCTTCGGTCATGACATCGCTTTCAAATACAGTCGCTACAGAGTCGGATATTAGTTTAAGTAATGTATCAACCTCTTCACCCAACTTGAACGACGACGTTACTAGCGCCGTTTATCGCTTAAGCTTATCAAGTGCCTCAACACCAACCGAGCTAAACAATCGGCTCATTATATTGTTGGGCGTAAACCAACTCGGTGGAACTATTCAGGACTTGCCTGCCCCCTTATCTGGCGACGTACCTGCAAGCGAGTACCAGTTGAATATGAGTGTTACTTATTTCAATAACTCCGACATGCTGTTAACTGCAACTGTTGTCGCTTTAGATAACCTGGAAAGTTACTCAACTCAGGTATCAGGTCTGAATGATGGAACCAATGTTGCGGAATCGGGTGCAAGTATCGACGTAACAAGCGACAGCTATAACGCACAGGCAGAAACCTCTGCGCTTGCAGACTTTCTATTCGTTATCGACAACTCTGGAAGCATGAGCGACGAGCAGAATGCTATTAGTCAGGCTGCAACCGATTTTTCTACAGTAATGAGCGCGTCTGGCCTAGACTTCCAAATAGGCACTATCACCACAGACAATGCAAGCTTACGTGGCAATGGCTTTACCTCGGATCTAGCTCAATTTCAGATCGATGTTGTCGCAGGAACTTATGGAAGTGGCATCGAGACAGGTATTTATTACTCTGAAAATGCTTTGCTTTCGACAGCAGAGGGTGATGCTTCTGACGGTACTGTTACAACAGCTGGTTACCCTAGACCTGGAGCAACTCTTTCTGTTGTGCTCTTGAGTGATGAGCCAAGTCAATATACGTCAAACAGCGCCACTGCATTCGATGTAAGCAATAACTTATTCG
>NZ_LWFZ01000701.1:0-5701 GCF_001635225.1 Oleiphilus sp. HI0086 | reverse complement strand
GATGAGCTCTGCTGCAGATCCTGGGCAGTTGGCAGAGCACCGATTAGAGTTTGATATTCTTGATAACGGCGATATAAAGTTTGCCTTTTCTTCTGGAAATGTCGCAAGGTTCGAAATAGAGGAAATTCGTTTTGTTGATGCGCCGGGCCTGCCTTCACTTGTAACAGATCCGAGTATAGGGGGCTTCTTTATTGACTACGAGATTGATGGCTCTATCTTGGTGCACAACAGAGGTAATACAAGACACGGTGCTAACAATGTTTTGGGTGGGTTGTATGATATTGATTTTACCGTCGAAAATGGGCGCTTAGGATATCGCACTAATGGCAATGAGTTTTTCTTGGATGGTTTAAGTTTGGATGTCGAATCTTTGGGTACGGTGTTTGGGGTGACCGAGGCAGGACAGCTTAACTTATCAATGCCTAACCTAAAGGCAGAGCTAAGTGTAGATGCCATTAGGTATAGTAATAACGCGTTAAATCACGGGGTAACTAATGATGTTACGTCGGGCGCGCCTTTAGCAAGTTACGGTAGCTTGTGGATTAATATGGATGTTAATTCTGATTTGTTAATTGCCGCGGGCGGCGCTGATGGTCTTACAGGAATGACGATCAATTCATCGAACCAGTTTAATCGCTTGGATGTAGCGTGGGGTGATGATACTGACTGGGCAGATACAGGTTACTGGGTAGGTGCTTTGGGTATTACCGGGTCAACAGATTTGGTCAACATGACGCTAGATATTTTGGATGATGAGGATTCAGGTGACGCTTATCATGGTGTGGGCTTGGCTTTAGCCTTTGAACAGTTAGCGATAGATCTGCATGTTCAGGATTTTGTTTTGGGTGAAACTAAAACAAATATTGATCAATATGTCGCGGGTAACCCTGTTCAATTAAAGTCACTAGGTTCTTTCGATATTGCTTTGACCTACGCCGACTCCGTTTGGGGTGGTGTTAGTCGAACCAACAAAATCTTGGTTCAAGCTGGCGGTAATACAGAGGCTGGCAATCAAGGTTTACGTCTTGATACTCAATTAAGTATCGCTGGTGACACAAATCAATCTAACTTTGTATACACCGATGATGGTTATTCTTTGATGTTGAGTTCTCTTTCTGCTTATGTTGATGGAGATATCACTATCGATATTACTGCAGACTTGCCAAATGATGACGTGTTTTTTGATGGTCTAAGGCTTGGTTTTGAAGATCTTGCTTTTGGCTATCAAATTGAGGGAGTGCGGGTTGCTGAGAGTACCGGGGATAAAGAGGATTTAAAGAATGAGAAGCTTGGGTCTGCACAGGGAGTGCAGGGGCTTCCTGGTTTGTTAGGTTCACCTTCTTTGGAAGGAACGCTTAATGGCCATATTACACTTGGGGCTGGTGGGCGAGAAGGCAGCGAAGGAATTACAGTAAATTCCGATATATCAATTAGTGATGGCATTATGGGTTCCTATTTAGAGGCTGACGGGACTGGGAATGGAATCTGGTTAAGTGGGCTGAATTATGATGTGCACTTGCGTGACATGATGTTAGATGTCACAAGTGACGGATTAAAGATTTATGAAGGTGAAAGTTGGAGTCGGTTGGATGTTACAGACTTTAAAATAGGTGAACGCACTGCTGACGCTAGCTTTGGCGGGCTTGTAGTAGAGAGTTATCATGCTGGTTCTGAGACCTTGATATCAACTGGTGGTGCTGGAGATGTTTGTATTGGTGGTGTCGGAGCTAGCCAGGGTGATTGTATTGCTGATAACGGGCGCTGGGAAAATCGTGGGGACCAGGGCTTAACAATAACATCTAAACGGCACTTTAAGTCGAAGATTGATTCTGAAGGAAAGAGAAATCGCTTAACTTGGCATGTCGGGCGCGATGGCGAGGGTACTGGTTCGCCCGATAAGGGAACGGGTCTAAAGTTAATATTTGATAATTATACGACCAATGACGGGAACAATTTGTCTGACGATTTTGGGATTCAGACAGAATACAACATGGATATTGCTCGCGCTCCGGTTATTAAGAAGTCGACAGGCTTCGATAGTAATAATATCTACGGTGAAGAGGGTTGGGAAAAGGTTATGTTGCCTGATGGCTCCTATGAGTACAAGGCTCCTTCAGATATGACTGCTGCAGATATTGCAAATAGACCGGTAGGTGTTGCGATGAGAACAAATACGCAGTTCAAAGAGCTTGATTTTGAAAGAGTTAATCTCAGCCACTCTGTCGGTGGTGAGTCAACGCTGCTATACGGAATGAAGCTACAGAACTTTAATATCACAACTGATATTACTGCTACGCCAATAGATTAAAGCTGGCGCTTACATTTTCTTGCCTTAATAAGGATGGCATTGCGATAATGCTTTCGAAGTCGCTATAATCGCGGCTTCATTTCTTTTTGGTTTCCCTTATGGAACTCCGTTCTATTTTAAATCTCTTGTCGGATGGTGAATTCCATTCAGGGTCGGACCTTGGTCGTACTTTGGGTGTAAGCCGAACTGCAGTGTGGAAAGCGTTAGGTCAATTGGAGGAGTTGCGTTTACCCTTGGAGTCAGTAAAAGGGCGCGGCTATCGTTTGTTGCGACCGCTTGATCTATTGTGTGGTAAATCTATTCAGTCGTATATGGCAGCTCAAGCTGTCGAAAATATCTCTATTGAGGTGCTTTTAAGTACCGATTCAACAAATACTCACTTATTGGAAAAGCAACTCGAAGGAAATTTATACGAGAGTTGCTTGGCAGAATATCAGACGGCCGGAAAAGGTCGTCGTGGCCGAAAATGGGTTAGCCCTTTTGCGAGAAATATTTATCTTAGTATTGCTTTTAATCTTGATGGTGGGGCAGAAGCTCTATCGGGGCTAAGTTTGGTGGTTGGTTTGTCTGTTGTGAAGACGCTAGCATCACTTGGTGTTAGTGGCGTTGAGTTAAAGTGGCCGAATGATGTTTGGTTAAGTGGAAGAAAGTTAGCAGGTATTTTGGTTGAGTTGCATGGAGAGGCGACAACGAGTTGGCGGGTTGTGGTTGGTCTGGGTTTGAATGTTGATATGAAGCCTGAGGATGCGGAAGTGATTGAGCAGGCTTGGTCAGCTTTGTCCGAAGTATCGGATATTGGTCGGAATGAGCTAGCTGGCAACTTATTGAGTGGTTTGTATTGTGACTTAGAGCGTTTTAAGTTGGGTGGCTTTAAGGATTTTTTGTCGGATTGGAACAAATTTGATGCTTTAGCGGGTAAAGTGGTTGAAATCAACAGTGGTGCAATAGTTGGTATTGCGCGAGGAGTTGACTTATCTGGCGCGCTCTTATTAGAGGTTGATGGAGCACTATCTGCGGTTAACGCAGGTGAGGTGTCGGTGAGGTTAGGCTGATGCTTCTATTAGATTGCGGCAACACACGGATCAAGTGGTGTTTAGCTGAAAATAATAAAATCATAAGGTCGGGAGAGGAGTTGTTGTCGGCGCTTGATCCTGCTTTGCTGGCAGCAGAGTTGGGTGGCATGTCATTTAATAGGGTGCTGGTAGCATCTGTTAGGGTGTCTGAAGTACTAGATAGTCTGCTTGACGCGCTCCAGCGTATGGTGGATGTTAAGATTTATGCGATTTCTCATGATGATATGAGCGGGCAGCAATTTGCTTACGATGAGGTGAAAAGGTTGGGGGTTGATCGCTGCCTGGTAATATCAGCCGTGCGCGATCTGTATCAAGGCGCTTGTATGGTAATCGATAGCGGTAGTGCCTTGACGGCCGACTTGATTGACGGAGATGGACGGCATATTGGTGGCTATATTTTTCCAGGTTGCAAAATGTTGCAGGATTCGCTTGTGGCGGGGACATCGAAAATTGTATTAGATGATGATGTGCAGTGTGGATTATCTCCAGGCAGGAATACTGAGCAGTGTGTTGTTAATGGTGTTCATATTATGGTGAGTCAAACTATAAGCTACTTAGAGTCACAGTGTCAGGGCTATGGTATTAACAAGGTAATACTTACGGGTGGTGATGCTAAATATATCGCCGGATTTATCGTGGGGGCTTACGAATTGAGGCCTGTATTGGTCTTTGAGGGGATGGCTGGGCTGTTCGGATCTAGGCTTGAGGGGGAGCTACACTAATGAAGTGGGTGTTTATAGCGTTATTGGTTGTGAATGTAGGTCTGGTTGCTTTTCAGTGGGTGAAGCATCGAGAGCAGGGTGTGAGTCCAGAATTTCAGGAAAATAAGGCAGTAAAACGTATAGTATTGTTGTCGGATATTTCATCGTCGGGTGGCGATAAACAGGCAATAGCGAGGCGTTGTGAGTTGCTGGGGCCTTTTGATAATAGGGCTGAGTTGGAATTGGAAAAAAAGAGAGTGCTTCCGGGGACTGGTGAGGTTCAGATTGTAGGTCAAACTCTTGATAAGGCGCCCTCTTATTGGGTGTATATCGCGAAGAAAGATGTTGTTGAAGATCTAGAGCAAAGATTGCTTGAGATTAAGGTCGACACGTATAAGATTTCTTCAGGAGAATTAAGTGGGGCTTATTCTTTAGGGGTGTTTGAAAATATAGATTTGGCGCGCGGGTTAGCAAAAAAAGTAAAGAAAAGTGGTATGGCGCCAAGCATTTTCGAGAAAAAGAAGTCTGAAACGAGTTTTTGGTTGGAGTACGGGCTTGATTATGCTGCTGAAAACCAAGAGAAAATAGACGAAATTGCTGCATTGTTATCAACAGGTGCAAAGAAGAGAGAAATTTTTTGCAAAAGTGTTGCATCTGAAAAATAGTTCACTTAGTATAGCGGCCTCTCGAAATGAGGGTGTGCAGCTGGTGTAGCTCAGTCGGTAGAGCAACGCACTTGTAATGCGTAGGTCGGGGGTTCGATTCCGTCCACCAGCTCCATTTTGTTTTGAGTTCTTTAGAGTCTTTACGATTCTAGCTGGAGGGGTTCCCGAGTGGCCAAAGGGATCAGACTGTAAATCTGACGCGTAAGCTTCGGTGGTTCGAATCCACCCCCCTCCACCAGTTTTATGTGGCGGGCATCGTATAATGGCTATTACCTCAGCCTTCCAAGCTGATGATGCGGGTTCGATTCCCGCTGCCCGCTCCAAGTAATAAATTCGTTGCTCATATAGCTCAGTCGGTAGAGCGCCACCTTGGTAAGGTGGAGGTCACCGGTTCAATTCCGGTTATGAGCTCCATGAGTGTTATTGCTTGGTTTTATTGAATTTAAGTTGTGTGTGGTCAATGCTGGTTCTAGCTGGCCGAGACGCAGTGTCCGCAATCGAGCTATATTTTTTGAGGAGATGTTCGGATGGCAAAAGAAAAATTTGAACGTAATAAACCACACGTCAACGTAGGTACTATTGGTCACGTTGATCACGGTAAAACAACTTTGACTGCAGCGTTAACGCGTGTATGTGCAGAAGTATTCGGTGGTGAGAAGGTTGACTTCGCAAACATCGATAACGCACCAGAAGAAAGAGAACGTGGTATCACTATCGCGACGTCTCACGTTGAGTATGATTCAACTGATCGTCACTACGCTCACGTTGACTGCCCAGGGCACGCCGATTATGTTAAGAACATGATCACAGGTGCTGCTCAGATGGATGGTGCTATCTTGGTTTGTGGTGCGACTGATGGTCCTATGCCTCAGACTCGTGAGCACATCCTTTTGTCTCGTCAGGTAGGTGTACCTTACATTGTAGTATTCTTGAACAAGGCTGACTTGTTGGCTG
>NZ_LWFZ01000700.1:0-8390 GCF_001635225.1 Oleiphilus sp. HI0086 | reverse complement strand
CTTTTGTTAAGGTGTAAATCATGCTAGCAATTGACCAGGTTTTTCTTAGACAAACTCTGTATTGATGAACAAATTCGGAATCTATATCTGCAAGACAGCCAGGCAATAAACCCAAGGACATTTTGTGAAGTTTGAGTAAATTTGTCTGGATTTGATTTTGATCGCTTTCAGCATCGTGAGCTGCTTTGTTTACTTTACGCATATACTCATTATAGCTTGCCGAGGTGGGCGTAATTAAGCGTCGTACTTTCGCCTGAAGAGGAGACAAGGCAGCCCAGCTTGGCGTATCAAGTTCTAAATGAACATAGCTGCAGGTAGATAAACTCTTTATGGGTGTCTTTAAAAGAAACTCTAGAAGTTCCTCAAAAGCAGGGTTGTGGCCAACGATCAATACTTGATTCTCATCATCGCCGAGCTTATGCAGCCATTTTAGTAATTTCTTCCTGCTAAACGTGTATAGATCTTTGTCAGTTTTGACTTCAGTGAATGAGTTAGCGCATGTAAGGGTTGCCTGAATAGTTTGCCGTGCACGTTCTGCATTGCTGGAGTAGATGTTTGCTTGTAATGCGCCGTCAGCTTCAAGAATAGGAGACATGATAGCTATCTGACGTAATCCTCGCTTGTTCAGTGGTCTGTCTAAATCCGAAAGAGAAGGCTTAGAGCAACTGGACTTAGCGTGGCGTAAGAGATACAAGTGCTTCATCAGAAAGCCTCTAGAAATATCAAAAATGTTAGTGAGAAAAGTTCTTCCTCAATAATAAACCTTTTAGATGACAGTTAGTTTGCAAGGTTTTGATTGTATTTGCTAATTCTTACAGTTGTTCGTTGTTTTTGCTAAAGTGGTGTATGTCAAAAAACATGGATTAAGAAAGTACCTATGCCCAGCAAAGAACGATCAGACCTTAAAATATTATTATTACAAATCAGGGAAACCGAGCAAGTTAAGCAGGAAGAATTAGAAAGCTTTGCTCGATACAGTAAGCTTGATGTCACCCAATTTGATGTATTAAACGTTTTCGATCAGCCAGACTTTGCGAGAGATGTAGCGCAGGGCTACGATGCACTATTTGTAGGTGGAGCCAGTGAGGCAAATGTCTTGGAGCCTGAAACATATACTTTCGTGCCTCACGCTGAACGCTTGCTTTTACAGTGTGTCGAAAATGAAACCCCTGTATTTGCATCTTGTTTTGGTTTTCAGTTAGCTGCCCAAGCATTGGGACGTGAAATTATTGATGACAAAGAAAATTACGAGATGGGCACTATCCCAATATCTCTCACCGAACATGCTGCTTCAGATCAGGTCTTTCGTGGCATCAGAAATGACTTTCTCGCAGTATCGGTTCATCAGCAAAAAGCGATTTCGGCACCCGAAGGCTGCATAGAATTAGCCTATACCGATATTTGCTGCCATGCCTTTAGAGTTGCGAACAAACCATTCTGGGCATTCCAGTTCCATCCTGAAGTTGATCGAGATATTTTGATTGACAGGCTGACCTACTACAAAGAAAAATATACAGATGATGATGGGCATTTAACAGAGGTATTAGAAAGCGCCCAAGAAACACCAGAATCTAACCATTTGATAGGGTTGTTTGTTGATAGGGTGTTGTTAGGAAACTAATTGGCGGAGAGGGAGGGATTCGAACCCTCGATACCTTGCGGTATACACACTTTCCAGGCGTGCTCCTTCGGCCACTCGGACACCTCTCCGTTTTGAACTTTCTAGCTTCGCAAATGGTGTAAACCCTGTTACGCTCCCAGAAAGGTGCGCTACTCTAAACTAGCATTTTAATCATTGCAATAGTTGAACCCGTTAGTAGCTAATAAAAGTTAACTTATAGGTATATGTTCTCGTGAATATTCGGATTCCTCCACCACTTCAAACACTGATTGCAGCAGGCATTATGTATGGGCTGGATACTTTGATTTCAGTGAGTCTATATCGGTTTGGGCTCTTGGCTGGTATTGTTATGGCTGTCTTGGGGCTTGCGTCTGTGTTTTTCTTAATGCCAGCGGTATTTAGCTTCTGGAAAAATAAAACAACCGTTAACCCTATTAAACCTGAAAATGCGACCACGCTTGTGGTTGATGGAGTTTATAAGTACTCGAGAAATCCAATGTATGTGGGTATGGCAGCGCAGTTGCTTGCTTGGGCTGTGTATTTGGCAAACCCTTTTAACTTCTTAGTGTTTGCATTGTACGTCTATGTCATGACGGCAATTCAAATAAAGCCCGAAGAGCGTGCTTTGGTAAAGATCTTTGGGGCGAGTTACAGGGAGTATTGCGAACAAGTGAGAAGGTGGGTTTAGCAGTCTATTAGGTTAGAAAAAAATAGACTGCTATATGAGCTTTTACTAATTTTGATCAGGGATATTAATGGTTAGGTCAAATCCGCCGCCAACGCGCGGGGTAATTTGAAGCGGACCTTCATCAATACCGTGAGGAAGTTCAATTTTGTCAATTTGAGGAAGGTTGCCAATTGAAAAGGTAAGTTGATTGTCCTGTCTACTTAGCCCAAGATCGTTGGCACCGTCGCCACCAATATAGACAAAGTCGAAATCACCCTCGGGTACCGCGTAGCGTGTATCGTTCATGACTTCTTCCATTGTGCGAGTGTTAACCTCGTCGTAGGTTGGGATCACAACGTCAATAGGCGCGATGGTTGCTGAAGCAATCGCTGCATTTCGTAGCATTTCTTCACTGAGTAGGACAGAGCTGGCAGTGCCATCGACGTGGTTCTGTTGGTGCCCTAGCTTATCCATATCCTGGTCTACATTTTCAACCGGGGCAATTGTCAGGCTGGAGTAAGTTTTTTGAGTTGTCTCAATTTCCTGCTTTTTAGGCGTGACAATAATTGTCGAGTCCTTGATATAGGTTTCGGTTAACTCTGAACTGCTAAGAGATTTAACTTCTGCGCCAGCCATTAGTGGCAGTAGTAATAAAGGTGACGCTTTTAGGATGATGCTAGAGCTAGTGTTCATATTCGGTGCCTGCGATATTATACGATCAGCAGAATAACAGGTGAAAAAGTGAGCAACCTGTCAGCTATACTGTAATTATTTAGGCTGAGATCCGCTAATGCAAGGTTTATAGTCTATGTTTCTGTTAAGAAAAGTAATTATGCGGGATGTGTCTAGTTGAAGTTGCCCTTAGCTGAAAGAGTTGGTGAGATGATTGCGTCACGCAGTAAGCGAAGTGACTACTTTCGATTATCCCAAAAAAATATATATATTTTCCCGTCGCGTGCGGGTTTTGCTTATCTGTTACTTTTGTTGTTGATGCTGATAACGGCAATTAATTATCAGAATAGCCTTATTTACCTATTTACATTCTTCTTAGGTGCGATTTTCTTTTTCTCTATCTGGATGTGTTTTTTGAATATGTCCGGGCTTGAAATTAGTAGTGCTAAAGAAGAGGGTGTATTTGAGGGGGAGCGCGGCTACTTTTACGTGAAATACAGAAAAGAGCAGGGAGTGGCATTTGGTCTTAAAGTGGGCTTTGATGCAGGACAAATGAGTGCCGTCCCTCCGGTAACGAATAATCTTAATGAATATCCGGTTCAAGGTGGACTTAAAAACCGGGGATACCATACCTTAAAAAGATTGCGTTTGGAGTCGTGCTTTCCCTTTGGGCTGGTTCGAGCCTGGACATGGCTGAAACTGGATGCCTCGCTACTCGTTTACCCAAAACCTGTAGAAGGGAGTCCTACAAAAGCAGAGAATAGCGCTGAAAAAGGTTTGAGGAGCGATCAAAGGTCCGATGACTATAATTCGCTTCGTGCTTATCAAGCGGGCGATTCTATGCAGCGTATTAACTGGAAAAAATATGCAAGCTCTGAATTGCTAGTGGTTAAAGATAATGACTTAACTGCTTCAGATGCAAGCCGTGTACGTTGGCAAGATTATGAACCCTACGGAAAAGAGCAACGCTTACAGTTTATGTGTGAGAAAATAACTCGGCTGTACAAGGCTAAGCAAGCTTTTGGTCTTGAGTTACCGGTGATAGTGATTGAACCTGATTCAAGTGAGGCGCACTATTATGCCTGCCTTAAACAGCTAGCCTTATATTAATTTGCACGTGATCATATTAGTGGCTTGATAATGCAGAAAGACTTAAGAGAAGGTGATGACAAAGCAGTGATCAGCGGACAGAGCAACGTATTTGCGGTCCGTGCGCAGCCGGTTGGCGCCTTGCTATTAGTTATCATCTTACAGCTGATATCACACAGTGATCATCTTCCCATATGGCTAATCGTTTTTACGTTATTCATCTGTGTCTATCGTTTTATAGCTTATAAGCGAAATAGCCCGCCGGTAAGCACATTTGTCAAAACATGCTTAACGCTTGCTTCTTGCGCGGTGTTTGTCGCGCACTATAAAACCAACTTTTCTGTTGAAATGGCTGGCGCCTTTTTGTTTCTGACAGCTGTGTTGAAGTTTCTAGAGATCAAGGCTGACAAAGAGTTGTTTACAAGTATTTTTACGATGCTGTATTTAAGTTGTGTCTCGTTTCTATTTAGTCAGGGTGTATTTCATACGCTGTTGCAGTTGCTACTGATAGCTGTTTGCTTTTACGTGTTGCTATCCCAGAATATAGGCGTTGAATTTTCTTTAGGGAAGCGTGGTATTGCGACTTTGGGTAAAATGCTTTTCAAGCTCATGGCCGTGTCTATACCGCTTGTCATAGTGCTGTTTTTATTCTTTCCACGTATAGCTCCGCTGTGGCATATGCCTTTCAAAACTCAGCAAGGAAAGACAGGTATTAGCAATGTTATGTCTCCTGGCGATATTGCCTCACTTACCAAGTCTTCCGAAGTGGCTTTTAGAGCAGATTTCAGTGGTGTTGTCCCCGCCAAGTCAAACCTTTATTGGCGAGGTTTAGTACTCGACGAGTTTGACGGCAGAGAGTGGCGGCAAAGTATTGAGTATTATCCGGTCAGTCGCTATAAAATTGACCCAGGCCAACTTTATTCTCATGACGGCGCTACTTACCAGGTGATGCTAGAACCGCATCAAAATCGTTGGGCTTTTGCTCTCGATGATGGGCAGCCCTTAAGTAGTAACTTACTGAAAGGTGAGATGGGCCTTTTTAGCCTAAAAAACGATGCCATTCAGGCGACGCGATACAAGTTGAGTTATCAAGAGAGTCTTGGGATAGCGGTTGGCTCATTACCCTTTTTATCCGAGCTTAAGGGGGTGGATCGAATCAGAACGCCCGTTGTACAAGATTTGCAGCGACCAGGTGCATCTAGCAACCCTCGAACACAGCAATATATCGCGCAGATGAAGGCGCGATACCCTGAACCTGAAGCACTCTTTCGAGCCCTAATGGAAAACTTCGCCAAGCAGAATTTTTATTACACCCTTAAACCTGAGACGACTGGTGAGCACTTCGTCGATGAGTTTATGTTTGATACAAAAACGGGGTTCTGCGCGCATTATGCAGGGAGCCTCGCTTACATGTTACGGCTTGCAAATATTCCTGCTCGCGTAGTGATCGGGTATCAAGGTGGAGAGTTGCGCGATAATGGAAAATATATGGTTGTCCATCAATACGATGCGCATGCTTGGGTTGAAGTGTACATAGTTGGTAAAGGTTGGTTTAGGGCTGACCCTACCTCGATGGTTGCACCAGAAAGAATATTGGATGGTGGGGCTGATGCCTTTCGCGAGAAAGAAGGCTTTCTTGAAGACTCACCACTTTCATCAGTTGGGCAGCAATTAGCGCTTGTTAAGTGGGTGGGGCAATATGTTGATAAAATGAGTTATGGCTGGCAAAAGTGGGTAGTGAATTACAATCAGGGAGAGCACAAAAAGTTTGTCAGTTCGGTATTAGGGGAGTACAGCCTTTTAAGTGTCGCCAGTTTATTTGCGTATGTGCTTGTCGCTATTTTTATTTTATTTACCATCTATTTGTGGGGCCAAAAGTATGCCTTCAAATATACCTGGGCAGAGAAAAAATATATGATGTGCTGCTACGTATTAGCTCGAACTGGCTATAGCAGAACGCTGGGTGAAACGCCCAGGCAATATTTATTACGTATTCATTCTATCGCACCGCAATACCTCTATCGTATTTTAGAGCGAGTGACGAGTGACTTAGAGCGAAAGCAATATCAGTCTTGATGTCATCAAGGTAAAATTGGTCTTTGGTGTTGGCTAAAACGGTTAAAGGAATCAGGTAATGTCATTTTTTCCTTGGCAGGCGGCTCAGTGGGAGCGTGTGCTCAAGCAGGTAAGAGAAAATAAAGTTCCACACGCATTCTTGTTAAATGGTGTTGAGGGAATCGGTAAGCTACAGTTTGCGGAGAGTCTAGCAGCGTATCTTTTGTGTGAAAGTACGTCTGAGGGAAAGCTTGAGCAAGCTTGCGGCACTTGTAAACAGTGTCGTCTTGTCGAATCTGAAACTCACCCCGACTATAAGCATATTGGTCCCGAAGAAGGGAGCTCTATTCTTAAAGTCGATGCGATTAGAAATATGGTTGAGTTTTTCGCGCAATCGAGCATGCAGGGGGGGCGAAAGCTCGCAGTGTTATCTCCTGCAGAATCACTTAATCATAATGCGGCGAATGCGCTATTGAAAACCCTTGAAGAACCGAGTGGCGATTCCGTTATTATCTTAGTATCACATAGCTCGGGGCAGTTACTTCCAACGATTCGTTCTCGTTGTCAGGTGATTGACTTTTCGTTACCTGAAACGTCTGCAGCGAAGCAGTGGCTAGAAGCGGCGCTGAACAAAGACGAGCTTAGCTTGTCTGGAGCTGAGTTAGACTCGGTTTTAGCGCTGGCGGCCCAAGCCCCGCTAAGAGCTTTGGAGTACGTTAAAACGGGCGCGCTTGAAGAAAATCAACGTATGCTAGAAGAAATGGCTAGCTTTCTTCGTAAAGATGTTTTGGCCCTTGTTTTGGCTGAAAGGTGGAGCGATGATTTGTCGATTC
Source organism: Oleiphilus sp. HI0086 (assembly GCF_001635225.1). Taxonomy (NCBI): domain Bacteria; kingdom Pseudomonadati; phylum Pseudomonadota; class Gammaproteobacteria; order Oceanospirillales; family Oleiphilaceae; genus Oleiphilus; species Oleiphilus sp. HI0086. Next base: position 1,453 of record NZ_LWFZ01000700.1, on the reverse strand, counting down.
TACGTGTAGAGTGGATGATTCAATGGTTGGAGCTCGTTTTAAAGGTCAAGTTGGCCAGCTTTTCCACTGAAGGACTTGCGGCGGCAAAAATGATCGACCATTTGGCTAAGGTTTCGACCGAGGCTCAGTTACTTGATTTATACAAAAGTGCCTTGGATCAACTGCGTTTGTTGCTCGGTACAAGCAATCCTAACAAGCAGCTGGTGTTTGAGTTTTTATTGAACCAATGGGCTGGCTTAATGGCTAAAAGAACGGTTTAATAAAGATCTCAAAAGTGTGAAGCAATTTTCAATTGCTTGCCTATACTGAAGATATATCACCTTAATACTACTCGAAACTGTTCGGGTTACAGTGGGTGCAACGACCAATTAGTGCTTTGTATTCAAGTGTTTGTACGGGCGCGTTATTGTTAAGAGAATTGTATGTCAGCAGGATTTGGGGCGCGTAGTGGTATCCTTACCCTAACAATCAAGGATAAAGCTGTTTTATATGCCGCCTATATGCCGTTCATTAAAAACGGCGGACTATTTATACCTACCGCAAAAAACTATCATCTTGGCGATGAGGTGTTTTTGCTGTTAAATCTAATGGAAGAACCTGAAAAAATCCCGGTAGCTGGGAAGGTTATCTGGGTGACTCCTAAGGGTGCTCAGGGTAATCGAGCAGCGGGCATCGGTGTTCAGTTTAACGAAGAAGATGCTACTGCCAAAAACAAGATTGAAACCTACCTGGCAGGCTCTTTAAGCTCAGATCGTCCTACACATAGTATGTAATAATAGGGGGGTGCCCCAATTTCTTGATACGATTCTTCAAGTGAGTCGCATAGATACGCATTTTTAGTTAGTATGTGCGGCTTTATCGTTGTAACAAGAGCGCGCTTGATTTTCATGTTTATTGACTCCCACTGCCACCTTGATCGTCTGAAATTAGCTCCATATGAAGGCGACTTGTCGCTTGCAATTTCAGCTGCCAAAGAAAACCTTGTAGACAAATTGCTTTGTGTCGCAATTGACCTGGAGCATATTGAAGAAGTGCTTCAGATTGCAGCTAAATTTCCCGATGTCTATGCTTCGGTTGGCGTGCACCCAGGTAGTACCGATTGTGAAGAGCCCACTATTGAACGCCTATTATCGCTTGCTGAGCGTGAAAAAGTCATTGCGATTGGAGAGTCGGGGCTGGATTACTATTATGGCCTGGAGCATAAAGATCTTCAGCTGGAAAGATTCAAGCGTCATTTAATTGCCAGTAAAGAATGTCGAAAACCAATTATTGTTCATACTAGAGATGCGAAGGAAGATACGCTAAACCTCATTGGCCAATACTCAGCCCCTGATGTCGCGGGAGTGCTGCATTGTTTTACTGAAGATTGGGATATGGCCTCCAGAGCGATGGATCATAACTTTTATATCTCATTCTCAGGTATTGTTACGTTTAAGAATGCTGTAGAGCTAAA
>NZ_LWFZ01000699.1:0-801 GCF_001635225.1 Oleiphilus sp. HI0086 | reverse complement strand
GACTGTGTGCTAGCCATTAGTGTCAGTTCCCCTAGCAAAGTTATCTATGTGGGCGTTGAAGAGCAAAACGAAGCCCAAAGTAACGAGTCAGACGATAACACCCAAGTGGTTTATCGAGTTGCCATACTCCCCGCTCAGGACCATTCCAGCGTTCAGATCAAAGGTTCCTTACTGTCCTTTATTAAACTTGCTAGCTCTAAGGACAAAAGCTTACTCTTCAAAACCAACGAAATTCAACTAAGTGGCGAATCTGTCAGAATTCAACAAATTCAGGCATTCCTTAGCATCGTCAGTGTTGACTGGGAAGGCATTCTCGCTTCTGTTATCGGCGATATTCCCGCACATATTATCGGCACCTCTATTCGCCAAAGTTTGAGTTTTGGCAAAAACCTGACTCAATCTTTGATCAGAGATGCGGAAGAGTTTATTAAGTATGAATTACGCCTGTTTCCAAATAAGGCTGCTGCTAAAAAGCAATTTGCAGCGATCGACAAGCTCTATCAGGCAAGCGAAGCTTTAGAGAAGAAAATTAAGGCTCGACTTGGTGATAAGTCAAATCAAGATAGCACTGTTAGCCAAGAGCAAACGACCAATTAACGCATAAATAAGAGATCAATAAACTCCGTGTCGAAGTTATTACTACTTACCAAACTCCGCAGAATATTCGTGATTCTGTGGGTCATTAGTCGCTACCGCCTAGACGAGTTTATTCCGCTTGCTCAGCTCCCCTTAAGCGCCAGACTACTTCTAATTCTTGCACCTTGGCACTTTTTTCCAAAACCGAAGATGTCTCGCGGTGAG
>NZ_LWFZ01000698.1:0-3292 GCF_001635225.1 Oleiphilus sp. HI0086 | reverse complement strand
TCACATGGGTATGGAGAAGTCATCGTTTCCTGTTGTAGATGATTTATTAAGGCATGGCGTTTATGTAAAAGTTTGCGGCTTTGGTCGAGTCGATTTTGACCCTATTAAGCGCCTTCAAGAGATGGTGCTGATTAATCCTAATGCTTTGATGTTTGGAACAGATCTTCCCTCAACGCGCGCTTTGAGGCCATTTAGAAATGAAGATTTGAGTTTGATTAAAGGCATTTTTTCTTCCGATTCGTACCAGAATATTACCTGGCATAATGGTAGGCGGTTTTACCGCCTTGATACTGATTAACAATCAAAAGGTTTAGAAGTATGTCCCTGATACTAGGTATAGATCCCGGCTCACGAGTAACCGGCTACGGGCTTATTTCGAAGGATAGGGGGCGTTTATCTTATGTTGCAAGTGGTTGTATTCGTACCGGGGATGGAGCATTTTCCGACCGTCTGTTAGTTATATTTCAAGCCGTTGGACAGCTCATTCAGCAGTATCAACCGGATCAATTTGCAATCGAAGAGGTTTTTATGGCCAAGAACCCTTCTTCAGCGCTTAAGCTTGGTCAGGCACGTGGCGTAGCCATTGTTGCAGCCGCGAATTCAGGGCTCGAAGTTAACGAGTATTCGGCTAGAAAGGTCAAGCAAGCGGTTGTTGGTAAGGGGGGGGCAGATAAGTCTCAAGTCCAGTTAATGGTTATGCACCTGTTAAAGCTTGAAAGCTCACCTCAAGCAGACGCAGCAGATGCTTTGGCAATAGCAATTTGCCATGCGAATAGTGAGAAGCTGTTGCTGCAAGTTTCTGGTGTTAGTCAAAGTCGCGGTGGTCGTATGCGGTAGTTATTGACTGATTTGCTTAAGGCGACAAAATGGGAAATCAATAGTAAATAAGGTAGATAATTTAGATGATTGGTAAATTGCTAGGAATAGTCGAAGAGAAGGGTGCCCAGAGTGTTTTATTAAATGTGTCGGGCATATGTTATGAAGTCGAGGTACCAATTTCTACGTCTTTTTCTTTGCCTGAGGCGGGCGCTAGCGTGAGCCTATATACTCATTTTGTTGTTCGCGAAGATGCTCAATTGTTATATGGCTTCTTGAATAAGAAAGACCGAGACATGTTCAGGGTTCTCATAAAGGTTAACGGTGTTGGTCCAAAGTTGGGGATAACTATTCTATCTGGTTTAGATAGTGCATCTTTAGCTCGCTGCGTAGCTGATGATGATGTTTCTACGTTGGTGAAGCTACCAGGTATTGGCAAGAAAACGGCCGAAAGGTTGTTGATAGAGCTGAGAGATAAGGTTAAAGGCCTTGTTCCTGAGGGTGGTGATGTGTCAATTTCTGAGCTTGATATGCCTCTAGCGCGTGTTAGCGATATCGAAGGTGAAGCCGAAGCGGCGCTGATTTCCTTGGGTTATAAGCCTCAAGATGCTGCGAAATCTATTAAATCAGTGCGTCATGAGGGGCAAACCCTAGAGTCTCTTCTTAAAGCTGCACTAAAAGGAATGTTGTAGCACCTGGCTTATAGGTCGGCGAGGTCTAACATATTTTTAACTTTAGTCCCTTGGATTGATCTGTAAACTGTCTTTCATAGTAAGTTCTTGGTGTGTCATTACGGCCACGCCCAGATTGATGTTTCCTGTTTGGAATGTACATGATTGAAGCAGATCGTATTATTGCCGCTCAAGCTGCCGAGCTTGGTGGTGTGAGTGAAGATGTTCAAGATAGAGCGATTCGGCCTAAGTCTTTAAGTGACTATGTTGGGCAGCCCGCTGTTAAAGAGCAAATGGATATCTTTATTCAAGCAGCCAGTAAAAGGCAAGAAGCGCTGGATCATGTGCTTATTTTCGGTCCGCCTGGACTAGGTAAAACAACGCTAGCGAATATTATTGCAAATGAGCTAGGGAGCAATATTAAGTCTACTTCTGGCCCTGTTCTTGAAAAAGCCGGTGATCTTGCTGCATTGCTGACAAACTTGGAAGCAGGAGACGTTCTTTTCATTGATGAAATTCACCGAATGAATGCTTCAGTTGAAGAAGTCTTATATCCGGCAATGGAAGATTATCAGCTCGATATCATGATAGGTGAAGGTCCGGCTGCAAGGTCTATCAAGCTCGACTTACCTCCCTTTACGCTTGTTGGTGCAACCACGCGAGCAGGTTTGCTCACCTCTCCGTTAAGAGATCGATTTGGGATCGTTCAGCGTCTTGAGTTCTACAATAACCAGGATTTGAGCTCCATTGTTAGTCGTTCAGCCCAGTTACTCGGATTAGAGATTGAACAGGGTGGAGCCGATGAGATAGCCTGTCGTTCCAGAGGGACGCCCCGGATAGCCAATCGATTGCTAAGGCGAGTAAGAGACTACGCCGAGGTTAAAGGTAATGGTGTCTTGGATAAGAACAATGCTGATAAAGCCCTAAGTATGCTCAACGTTGACGCAAAAGGCTTGGATCAAATGGATCGGCGCTTACTACTCGCGGTACTCGAAACATTTGCTGGCGGCCCGGTTGGCGTAGAAAGCATGGCGGCAGCAATTAGTGAGGAGCGAGGCACGGTTGAGGATGTCTTGGAGCCTTACCTGATTCAGCAAGGGTATTTGGCAAGAACGCAGCGCGGTCGTCTGGCAACACAAAAAGCATGGCAGCATTTTGGTTTGAAAGCACCCGCCGAACTCAGCGGCGGAGCGTGATATGACATGTTCTAGCGAAGCATTCAGTCTGCCAATACGCGTTTATATAGAGGACACTGATGTTGGCGGCGTCGTGTTTTATGCTAATTATTTAAAGTATTTTGAGCGTGCTAGAACGGAGTTTATTCGAAGTTTAGGGTTTGAGCTTCGGGCTGGTTTCGAAGAAGGAATCAGTTATGTAGTGCATAGCCTTGATGTTAGATACCTGGCCCCCGCCAAACTTGATGAAATACTGAATGTTACTGCTTCGGTTTCGTCTCTAAAAAGAACTTATATAGAATTTGAACAGTTTGTTGAAGACTCATCTGGTAGGCGGCTAGTTGAGGGGAATGTTAAGGTCGCTTGTGTATCATTGCCTGATAACAAGCCGAGAGCGCTACCCGAAGGCCTGAAGCAAGCCTTGAGTTCAACAGGGTTACAAAGTTAGTCAGCTATTACCGTATTTTGTGCCTAGATTTGGCAGATTACCTGGAGAAAATAAGTGCAGGAAAAGATTTCGATTGTTGGTTTGATTCTTGATGCAAGTTTTATTGTGCAGTTGGTTATGTTGGCATTATTGCTTGCGTCGATAATATCCTGGTATCTGATATTCCAGCGCTCTAGTTTCTT
>NZ_LWFZ01000697.1:0-12106 GCF_001635225.1 Oleiphilus sp. HI0086 | reverse complement strand
TATTAAACGAATCCGCCCTTCCAGATAAGCCAATCACGATTTAGTATCACTCAATTTGACTTCAAGATTTTTCACGTCATTATTAAGCACATGACAAGCTCAGAAACTAAACGCCCTTATCAAATCTCCAATCGTGCTGAATCAACTGCTCAAACTATTTGTGGCCGCGACTGAATTATACCTCTGGAAGTGATGAGGCATGGTTTAAATCAGGGCACTGAACAAACTGACAAAACATTGCTTAAGCTAGTAAAGGCTTGGTAAGTGTGAGAAAACAAAGTTAGATAACTTAATGAATATTAGCGATAAACAGTATGGCCAAGGTGACTCGACCTTTGTTGCCGCAGGCGGTGAACCGGGACTGACACGTTTAGTTGATACGTTCTATTTAATGATGGATACCCTACCCGAAGCACAAGTCATTCGGAAAATGCACCCTGAAGATTTGACTCTATCCCGACAGAAGCTCACCTACTTCCTGGCCGGGTGGATGGGTGGACCGCGTTTGTATATGCAACACTTTGGATCGATTAGCATCCCTAAAGTACATAGCCACCTCACCATAGATAGTGAAGAAAGAGACGCCTGGATGCTATGTATGGAGAAAGCTCTCGACACTCTCGAATACCCAGAGTCTTTCAAAAGCTATTTATTAGAACAGCTATTTAGACCTGCAGAGATGATTCATCAAACCAGCCACAGCAAACATGACGAGGAGCCTTCGTGAGCACAACCCCCTTATCCATTCTCTCCGACCTGGCCACCGACACTCACGTAAAAATCCAGCAAGAGCACGCCAACATTAATCCGGTTGTCGGTGTCAGCAAAAATATGCGAGCTAACGGGATTCCGGCCGACGTCATGACAATTGATTGTCTGAAAAGTGGTAAACGAATCATCTTGATTCTGCATGATGAACAGCCCGAACAGCTTATGTATCAGTTCGCTTACCGAGATAAGGACCCTGATGATGCATTTCAGCAAATCAAGCTGGCAGATATAAGCGTCGACCTACTCTATACCTGGATAGTGGAATACTTCTCTTAGCGGCAAACTTACAGCTCGTAACCCAGGTAAAAGTATACCGAGCTGGCACCATGATCATTGGCACCGTAGCCCAAAGCAACTGGGCCCATTATGGTGTCGGTGCCTAGATAGATACTACCACCATAAATAAGCTCTTCGAGGTCGACTTTCTCATCCTGTCTCCACACATTCCCAGCTTCTGCGCTAAGTCCTACGTATAAGGGCAAACCTGTTTTTCTAATAAAGCCTCCACGTAAGTCGTATTGATAAATCAATGCCATAAAGGCCTTATGCGGCCCGCTCAGGTCTCGCTCGTTAAAACCGGACAGGTTTAAAAAACCACCTAAAGAAGCATTGTTAACACTGTGTTCGCCATCATCTACGAACATCTTATTAAAAGCAGCCTTGCCTACAAAGGCATGGCTATCAATACTAATCGCGCCCTTCCACTCAAAGCCAAGCTGAGTAGACTGGACGCCGAAATCACTTTGCCCTCCATCTTGAAGCGTTACATTATCAGCATCTTCTTCTTTATGAATAAGGGAAAGCTCAATTCGATTTCCTTCTGTTGGAAAGCTGGCACTATTTAAGCTGTCATAACCCAGTTTAAGATAAGCTCCATACGTGTCATAGTTTATCTTTTTGGAGAGTAAATAGTCATTATCCAAACTCCCCACTTCAGCCAAACCGCCCACTTCAAGTATTCCATTCCTGGAAAAGTTAAACCCCAAACCCGCCCGAAGCTGATGAATATTCTGCTCGACAGTTAAGGGAAGAACATTGAGGTCAAGTAGACGCCAGTCAACAGACTCGAAGGCATAGCGACCTAAAGTATAAAAAGTACGGGATTTTGTTAGTGGCCAATATAACTCCGTATTTAACTCAGGATCACTTCCCAGCTCTAGTTGCGAACGCCACTCTCCACCATTAACGCTTAGGTTAGTCGCGGTATAAGCCAAATCAAGATCCGTCTTTGACTGATCGGTAAAATTGGTTTCCCAGCCCAAGCCAAACTCAAGGAAGTTCGGCCCCCAATCTTTTCCTTCGGCAGTAACTATGACACTGTGCTGATCGTTCTCGGGGATTATTCTGGCATCAACTCGCTGAAACTCATCAAGGGAATATACTCGACTTAATGCCTGGTTAAGTTGACTCGGACTTAACTTCTCACCCGCTTTTAAATCCAGGTTTTCTGAAATAATACTTTGATGAGCATTGGAGTGGTTATCTATTCTAATCTGTTTAAATGCTTCTTTTTGCACACGCACCAAACGGTTTTTCACCCTCTCTTTTGCCAACAGGTAAGACTGATACTCTGCCTCCGAAAGTGACAAAGCCTGCAATGACAACAAATGATATTCAGCCGCTTCAAGACCTTCTTGTATTCCCAAGTGAAAGGTTGACCAATCAGTCGTACTCAAATTATCAATATCAGGCTTTATTAGAATATCTTCAGCCGCCAGGTGTGCCTTTTGTTTTTCAGTCGAGGCCACGGTGAGAAAGTTAGAGAGCTGCCCCAAGATAGAAAAAGTATCAGTCAAGGATTCAGGCTTAGCTAACTCATCCCCGATATCTACTGCGATAACGATATCCGCCCCCATTTGTTTCACGACATCTATTGGAACGTTATTTACCAAACCACCATCAACTAACAACTGCCCGTCCCAGTTTACAGGTGCCAACACACCAGGCACATTGGCCGAGGCTCTCATAGCACTAAGTAGGTCTCCGTGATCTAGTGTAACTTGCTCGTTGCGGCTCAGGTCGGTCGCAATTGCTCGATAAGGTATCGACAGCTGATCAAAGCTCGATAGCACCGGCACCATACCAAAGGTCTCACGTAATAGCTGCGCGGCACGCTGACCATACAACAAACCACTTGGCGAGGTAATTTGGTAATCACGCAGCCCTATATCCAAGGGTACATTAAATTGGTCTCTTTGCTTTAAGCGATAAGGTAAATCTTGACGAGGAATCGAGTCTGAGTAACCTTCCTCCCACGTAGTAGCCATCATCTTCTTCTCAATCTCTGCCGCGCTGTAACCCATGGCATATAGGCCACCTACGATCGAGCCAATACTGGTGCCCGCTATGTAATCAACAGGAATCTGCTCACGCTCTAAGGCTTTAAGCACACCAACATGAGCACCGCCTTTGGCACCACCTCCTCCCAAAGCCAAACCAATTTTGGGTCGTGCAAAAAGGCTGGTAGAAATAAGCAAAAGAATAAGGAAAACCAGGGAAAAAAGGTGAATTAGCTTGGTATTCATATATGATTTGTTCAACATTAGATTGTTAGTATTGGGAAGAAGTCTAGAGTAAAGCGCGCAATCAGATAGAATCAAGTATCTACTTGTTTATTTTAATACTTCTCGATTTCTCTCCTTTCTTCTAATAACTCTTGCTCTAATTTGGTATTATCCGCTTCACATTCGAAGAGGGTAATATTTGTGTTCAGTGAACTCGAAGACAGTTTAATTCAAGCAATAGAAGAAGCAGGTTTTAAAGAACCGACTGAAGTTCAGGAAAAAACCCTGGTTGACGCGCTCGATGGCGAAGACTTATTTGTCAGCGCTGAGACAGGTAGTGGTAAAACGGCTGCCTATCTACTCCCTACCTTCGACCAAATAATGCATGAAGAAGGCGGTGACATACTTGCCCTGGTATTGGTTCCTACACGTGAACTCGCCCAACAAGTGCTTAAGCAGGCAAAACAGCTAGCTCGCTTTACAGCACTTAAGTTGGGTCATATCGGTGGCGGTACTGACATCCACAAACAGACCGAAATCATTCAAAACCCGCCACACTTTATCGTGGCAACACCGGGGCGTTTGTCTGAATTGCTTGCCAGAGACCTGTTAGACCTTTCTTCGGTAGACATCCTGATACTTGATGAAGCAGACCGCTTACTCGACATGGGCTTTAGCGATGAGATTCTATCTATTTCAGAACACTGTCATCAACGGCGTCAAACGCAGCTCTATTCAGCAACACTAGCCAATAAAGCACTTCGAGGCCTGGCAGACCAGTTGCTAGATGAGCCAAAAGTGTATGAGCTAAACCAAACAAGCGATACTCACACATCAATTGATCAGCAAATCATCTTTGCTGACGATAACGCTCACAAATACCAACTACTATGCTGGCTACTAAGAAACGAAACATATCGTCACAGCATTGTCTTTTGTAACTCGAAAGAGCAAGTAGATCAGGTTTACCGTGTCATGCAGCAACAAGAAATTAGCGCTGGTGTATTACACGGAGACAAAGACCAGAAACAACGAAATCTCGTGATGAGCAAAATGCGCCGTAACGAGCTGAAAGTAATGGTCGCTACAGATATTGCTGCACGAGGTATTGATATTGAAGGCATGGATCTGGTGATCAACTTCGAAATGCCGAGGCGTGGTGAGATATATGTCCACCGTATAGGTCGCACCGGCAGAGCGGGCGAAAAGGGTTTAGCCATCACCCTTATTTCCGCGCCTGAATTTAACCTTATGGCCGGTATAGAGCGTTTTCTAAAGCAGACCTTCAAGCGACGTAAAGTTAAAGAGCTTGAAGGTCACTATAAAGGCCCGAAAAAACTCAAAGCTTCCGGAAAAGCGGCTGGTTCTAAGAAGAAAAAGAAAACCTCTGGAAAGAAAACAAGCGCCAAGAAAAAATCAGTTAAACGAAAGAAATAGCACAAGTGTCGACAAGCAAGCGCCCCCAACATCATCTACCAGTAGGAGGGTTTCGAAACCCTCCCGGCAGCCCAAAACGCACTAGTAGCACTTGGGAAGCAATACGCTTCTTTACCACCTTCCCCTTCGCAAATAGAATGCCTTCTATACCTGAAGGCCACATTCTGCCCAAGGAGCAAGTGGAGCAGCAATACCGCGATACACCGCAACCTAGCATCACCTGGATAGGTCATGCAGCCTTTATCCTCCGCCTAAACAACAAAGTTATCATTACCGACCCCTTCTTGAGTGAAGTTGCTGGCCTTGGTTCTTTAGGCCCCAAACGTTTTGTGCCTTCTGCATTTGACGCCAAGTCATTACCCCAAGCCGATATCATAGCCATCAGCCACAACCACTATGACCACTTAGATGACTTAGCCCTTCGAGCCTACCCCTACAAAAAAGAAACTTTAGTCATCGTACCCTTGGGCCTTAAGCGCTTCTTAACATCGCGAGGCTACAAGCGTGTTATTGAGCAAGACTGGTGGCAAGAAACACAAGTCGAAGAACTAACCATCACCACACTACCCGCCGTGCATTTCTCTGGCAGAGGCCTCTTTGATACCAACAAGACCCTATGGGCAAGCTTCAGCTTCCGCTCCAAGGAAAGAAGCATATGGTTCTCGGGCGATACAGCGAAAGGTGAGATATTCAAGGAGATAGGTGAACGGGCAGGCCCCTTCGATTTGGCCTTAATTGGTATTGGCGCCTATGAGCCAAGAAGGTATATGCGTTCTGTTCACGCGACACCTGAAGATGCCATTGAAATTGCAAGAAGTATCAAAGCACAGAAAACCATCGGCATGCATTGGGGGGCTATCATGCTGACACCTGAAGACCCATTTGAAGCCCCTCCTCGCTTTAAACAAGCCGCTATAGATCAAAGCTATGGCGATGAAAATGCTTTATTGATGAAGGTTGGAGAAACTCGAGCACTTTAATTTATCGATTTTTCCCTCATCAAGAATGGTCAATGTCTCACACGGCAAACATTGACCACTTGCAGCTTTCCACCTATGATTGCCCACATCAGGATAGTATCTCGATCTACAACAATAACAGGGAAGAGTTAGTCATAGTGAACTGCATTGAGCACTCACTATCGAAATAGAATCAAGAGCTTGATATGGCTTTTGAATTCCTATTCTCCCCCCGATAATATCGATTCAAAGAACCTGTAATAAGAAGCAAATTGGAATTTACTTTTAACGCCTTTTCGACGTTTATCGTTTTAAGATAACGGTTCGCCAAGGAGAGAGAAGGCAATTAATTCAGGAACGAATCATGTCAGTAGCAACAATTGAAGATTACGGAAACTCAGCATTAGAGCAAGACAATAAACAGATACACGACGAGCGTGCGCGTATTTTGAATATGGTCTCTCAAAAAGCGCAGGATCAGACTCTCACACTTCAAGAAACCACTGCACTATACGAAAAGTTTAACCAAACCTATACAGCATACCGGAGCACTGAACCGCAAGAGGTTGATGAAAGCTGGGCGCTGGAGTTGCTGCAAGAGAGTGAACAAGAAGAAGCCGAAAATACAACTTTTCAGACACGAATTAACGGCATTCCTCATCAAACTAAAAAAGGCTCAGGCAAGGACAACCCAGCCAACGATTCAATTTTAGTTGATAACGAAATGAAGCCAATGCTAGCTGCACCGCTAAAACAAATGACCTTCGAAGATAGAGCGTCGTTTACTCGTTCTGATGCAGCCAAACAAGACAAGGCAATGGCGACAATCATTGTTGCATCCGGTCTCGCTACTCTATCGATACTACTAGGCTTTGCCTTAGCATTCTAAGCGTAAAACCTAGTATCGTATGCGCATGCCTAATCGGCATGCGCCTCTTGAATTTTCATTAGCTCTTCTTGGGTATCGAGTAATAAATCAACCAAACGCGGCTCGAACTTAGTGCCTTTCATCTCTTTGAAGAAGTTTAATGTCTCGTCTATAGACCTAGCTTGTTTATAGCATCGACGATTCACCAGCGCATCGAACACATCTGCCACCGAAGCAATTCGCGCAAAGATATGAATATCTTCACCCGCAATACCGTTTGGATAGCCTGAACCGTCCCAGTTCTCGTGATGCCCACCTGCAATGAGCGCGCCCGCTCGCAAGACCTCTAAGTCAGACGTCGAAAGTATATCGTAACCGATCTGGGCATGAGACTGCATAACCTCCCACTCTTGAGGTGTTAGCTTACCAGGCTTGTTAAGGATATGATCAGGGATAGCGATCTTCCCAATATCATGTAGTGGTGCCGCTTTATACATTACCTCATTATCTCGATCACACAGTCCAAATGTCCATTCAGGACTTAATGAACCTCAAAGTAACTGTTGCATCAGTATTTGAAGAGTCAGAGCTGGACGCAGCGTCTAGCGTATCTCTTCTGACCGAAAATGACTGGCAAAAAACAGGAGCAAAACGCTTAAGTGATGTGCTGGAAAGTGTTCCTTCCGTGGCAAGTTACCCTACTTGGGGTGGTGCCGAAGCAATAGCAATTCGCGGCTTCACTACAGAGCTATCGGTGCGCGGCATTGCCAACACTTTAAATGGCGTCCCCTTAAACAGCTACACTTATGCGACCTCGTTGTATGATAAACCGATTATCAATCTTGATCATTTAAGCCGTATAGAAATGGTTAGAGGGCCCGGCAGTACACTCTATGGAAGCGATGCTTTTCATGGTGTAATTGCTCGACAACTCAAAGACTCTAATAAAGATGAGACCCAGATTAGAAGTAAAGTAGGCAGTGATGGTTATACCAAAGCCTCTCTATTTGTCGCACAGACATTCGAAGATAGCATACTCAATGCCGGCTTAGCATTTGCCCGACAGAGCGATCAAAACTTGAACTATCGCTACACCGATCCTGATGACGGTTTGCTCTATAACTCCGAAAGACACTATGCCTATCGTGATCAAAGTGGCTTTATAAAATTGAGCGCTGGCAAAGTCGATACAGGACGTGTCGAGTTTTTTTCATACTACGCAAACTATTTGGCATCTGGTTTTCCAAGCACCGGCACCCAGTTCTTTACCCGTATTGATGATAATTTTGACGTGCAATCTACCAGCTTAACTGAAGATCGGGAACATTCAGGGCAAGATTCCAGCTTCTGGCTCGCAAGCTTATCTTACGATTACCAGCTTAGCGATAGCATTGAACTGGGCACTCAAATCTATCATTGGCAGAGTAAGCAAGAATGGTCATTTGACAATGCACGCTACCCGATAAGCCTCGTGTACGCGCCTAACGATATACCAATCACTTCTTTTGACTGTAAAGATGGAACCAATACGACCAATAACCCTCTTTACTGCCCTCACACACTCTATCAATCTACAAATGAGCAACGTAGTGGCGCGAAACTTCAGTTAAAAGGCAAATCGCCTGAAGCCTCAACGCAATGGGTTCTCGGTGCTGGTTATGACCGATTTATCGTCAACGGTAGCAACTACTCCCGGATCGACTTAAATGGCAGCACCCTTGTTGATCAAGACAACCCTTATAAGAATTCTAAACGACACATTAGGTATGCACTATTCCAAGCCAAGACAGGCTTATTTAATGACAAACTGCATGCTGTCTATGGTCTCAGAGCAGACGATTACTCAGATGTCGGCTCTCACCTTTCGCCAAGAGCAGGGCTCATTGTCAAAGTCAATGAAAACTATAGCTCCAAGCTTCTTTACGGCCACGCTTTTAGAGCGCCCACAGCAATTGAGAGATTTGGCTCTGTTCAGGCAATTGAAGCAAACGAGAGCATCAAACCAGAGGAAATTGATACGATTGAGTGGGTCAATCATTTTCTCGCTAATGACTATTCTACAGAGTTAACTCTGTTTTCAAGTCGCTGGAAAGAAGGCATCGTTTTAGTGCCAACAACGGGCTCTTCTCAGAAATATTTCAACACAGGTAGAAATGAGTCTTATGGTGTTGAGCTTTCTGGTCGAAAACAGTTCAAGAGGTTTGAGTTAGTTGGCAGCAGTAGCTATGTTCGAAGCGAGAATAAAGAACTCAATAGTGATTATTTAGCTTTCCCACAGTGGATTTTTACACTTCAGGGTAACTACCTACTTGCTGATAGCAATATCGAGCTATCAATCAAACAAAGAGCAATGCTCAACTATAGTGAGGGTGACTATATAACCTCGACAAACCCGACAACGCTAGAGGTGACGCAAATTGCGCCAGAGGATGCAGATGATTATTTTCGTACTGACCTCAGCCTTCTTAAACACTTCGACTCTAAATCAGGCGAAGGCGAACGTGCTATGTATATAAACGTGAATAATATTTTTGATCAGAAAAATACCGTCGCATCACTATATAACGTTGAAAACGGCCTAGCGGATTCTGGCTTATCAGTTGATATTGGACTGTCCTGGAGTTGGTAGGCAACGATTTACTTTAAGAGCTCAACCAGCGTATCAAGTAGGCGAGCGTAATCCCTAAATAGTTACCCAGGATATAGCCAAGAATTGCAGCGGCGAAACCTGGGACTATTAGCGATTTATTCTTCAAAGCACCCGCCACGACGGGTATAAATGGCACCGACATGATGGCTGCGGCCGAACTAATCAAGAAGGTATCTGTATCGACTTTAAATAGCTTGCATAAACTAGCATGCAGAATTAACGTGCCAACCAATAACAAGGCGATAAAGAGAAATAACTCTACATTCAGAGCACTTAGAATTTCCAAGTTGGTCATTGTGCCCATGGTAAAACAAAACACTAGCACCAAATACATGCCGCAATGAAAGCTCTGCTTCAAACGCTTTACCTGAGGAAAAAATGACAAGCCCAGACCAGCACTCGTAATCGCCACTATCGTCACTACTGAAGACATACTTTTCGGGAACAACTGAGAAAGGCCTATACCAATAACCAATGCCAACACTGCAAAGCCGAGTACAGAGGCAACATTTAAAACATTTTCTTTGCTCACTAGCTGCTTATAGGCATGTGAACTTTCATCACTCAAGTGATCAAAGAGCCCCCCACCCGACGTGCTATTCAAGGGCAACTTTTCGCTTTCATTGAAGGCTTTTAAAAACCGGCTAAACAGCGGTTTTGCGAGGCTCACAACAAATAATAGATATAAGGCCGACAGCAAAATATCATAGCTGGTCATCGTAATAAACACCGACTGCTCACCTTCAATTGCCGCACTAATAGCCGCCATATTCGGGCCTCCTCCGGTATACGCGCCGACCGCTAATCCAGCAACTTGCCACAAATGCTCTATTCGCCCATCAAACAGTAAAGACAGAATCGTCGTGATAATCATCACGCTAAACAATGCTAGAATCATGGCTTTAATCGTTGGCCCAGCCAAGTGAAAAGCAGACTTAATATCCATTGAAAAAGCCAGCATTGGAATTGCCAAGGCTATGGCGACTTCAGTTACCTGAGTTTGGATCGAGAGCACATCGCTACCGGGCAAGTAGTTCTGGATATTGAAACCCGATAGCACAATACCCGAGGCAAAAGCCAACACCACGACACCCAGCTTGTCGAGAATGGCCCAGCGCTGAGCAGCGACAATCAACACAGCGGGAAAGCTGAGTAAAACGAGAATAAAGAAAATACCCATCACTACAACTATTGCTCCCAGCGAGGTGTTTTTGAGGTATCAAATACAGACCACCAAGCAACAATCTTTCCCTGATCATAGACAGCTATTTGCCCGAACTGGAGAAACAAGGCTTCACTTTGTCTGGGCCGGAAGAACATATAGTCGTTAGGCTTTAGCTCAGAAGACTCTGCAAGCGAATACATTTCCTGATTGCTTGAGCAACCGTACAACTTCACTCGTTCAGAGCCTTCTGGATAGCACGGATCAGCAAGCCAATTGCCACCATAAATAAAGCACGCCTTCTTCGGTAACAGCTTCGCACTCCGCAAAAAAGGAGATAAAGATGAAGCAATGGGCAAACTTGGTTTTTCAATTACCTTTAAAATGGGGGCAGCAATAAATGCGGCAGGCACATGATGCTCCAGAGTTGGAATATCAAAGTCGCTGGGCTTAACCAGAGCTGACGAAACTGCTAATTCATTCCTAAAATCGCCTTGCTGATACAAGGAATAAGTTGGGCTTCCCCCTGCGTTTAAACATAGCCCTTCATGAGAACCAAATACTTCGTCAACCACATTAACAAAACGCTGATAGCTACTTTTTGCAGCACGAGCCACGACAGCCCTTCCTTCCAAAATATTAAGCGCCTTGGCAACGTGGTAGTCGTAACCCATTAGTCCGCTAAGGCTCAATAAATCAGATTGTTTAATACGCTCTAGACAAGACCTAAACTCACTCATGTCAGCAAAGCCACCACGATGCAAACCCACGTCGACCTCAAGGTTAACCTTCATCTTGAGCCCTGACTCTAAAGCAACAGCCTCGTACTCGTTCAAGCGTTCATTTGAGTCAATCAGCCATTGAACTTGCTCTGCTGGCTCAAAGTCTAGCGGCTCACCTTGCTTCTCATACCACTGATAGAAAGCTCTAAGCGCCATGACAGGCATAGGTTTTCCTAACAACAAGTCCGGCTTTACGGGCCATTTATGCTCTGCAATATGTATAAGAAAAGGAAGGTGAAAGCACATTAAACGAGAGGAATTAGTTTCGGACAGTATATATTCCAGCATAGGAATACTGGGTAAAGATTTTGCCACCACTCGATAGGCAAACCCTTTTTCTAGGGTTTCTTTCAAGCGTGCAATATTTTCATCCAACAAAGATTTATCGACAAGCAGTACAGGGCTAGCAAGGCCTGCCTGACTCAGAGCGAGCGATAGCTTAGAAAAATAGTTTGCGTCCATATTATCCAACTAGTCTTATTATTTTTTTGGATCTGCAGTCTAAACCAAGTAAAAGTCCAGCCTACCTGAGATCATAAAATCCCAGACTAACACAAACATGAATATTATTCATATTTTAAGGAATGGCTTACTTCCCAGCTTTGAGAATTACAAACTTCTTATTCGCTGCGATATTTTCAAAGTTACCAAATATTCTTTTCAAGTCAGAATGGTAGCCAAGGTGCCGATTTGCCACGAGCCATACCTCGCCACCCGTTTTCAATGCACGTTTGGCTTCTTTGAAAAAGGATTGGGCTATCGAAGTGCTCACCGTATTTTGCTGATGAAACGGCGGGTTACAAAGAATCAATTCCAATGAATTAGACTTAGCCTTGCTCAAGCCGTCACAAGCAATAAACTCAGCACGGTTTGTAGGCATATTGACCGCCAAATTGTGTTTCGCAGACTGTACCGCCTGAAAAGACTCGTCATAGAAAAACATCTGGGCATTAGGAAAGCGCTGTAAGTAGGC
>NZ_LWFZ01000696.1:0-6339 GCF_001635225.1 Oleiphilus sp. HI0086 | reverse complement strand
CGCGACACGCGCAAGGTGTTGGCATTCCTCTTAGATATTTGTGAGGAAGCCAATATGCGTGAACTAAGACCCAGCTCTTTTGGCGTAGCGCGTCTATAAGATGTAAAGCAAAAACTACCAGGTCATTCCCGCGTAGGCGGGAATCTATTGTTTTAGAGCTAAGCCACATAGGTTGATGAATACTAAGAACAGACTGAATATAAAACTAGACAATGGATCCCCGCTTGCGCGGCGATGACGCTGAGTCCGACTATATTCACAAATAATTTAAAGAACAGAGCAAGAACAATGCAATTTACTCAAGAACACAAAGAAATCCGTCGTACCGTTAAGAACTTCGTCGTAAATGAAATCAACCCACATGTTGAAGAGTGGGAGCAAGCTGGCACATTTCCAATGCGAGACGTATTCAAAAAGCTTGGCGAGCTTGGCCTTTTAGGTATTAGCAAACCGACTGAGTTTGGTGGCATGGGGCTCGATTACAGCTATAGCATTGTGGCTGCAGAAGAATTTGGGCTGGCTAAGTGCGGTGGCGTACCCCTAGCCATTGGGGTACAGACAGATATGTGCACTCCTGCTCTAGCACGCTTCGGCTCGGATGACCTACGTAAAGAGTTTTTAGCACCTTCTATTACCGGCGACATGATTGGCTGTATCGGTGTTTCTGAACCTGGTGCGGGGTCAGATGTCGCGGGCCTAAAAACGACTGCCAAAAAAGATGGTGATGATTACATCATCAACGGTACAAAAATGTGGATCACTAACTCGCCAAGTGCTGACTTTATATGCTTATTGGCGAATACCTCTGACGACAAAGTACACGTCAATAAATCGCTGATCATTGTACCGATGAATACACCAGGCGTTACCGTTGCACCGAAACTAGATAAGCTCGGTATGCGCTCCTCTGAAACAGCTCAAGTATTCTTCGACAACGTTCGTGTACCGCAGCGTTACCGTATCGGAAACGAAGGAATGGGCTTCATGATGCAAATGATGCAATTCCAGGAAGAACGTATGTTTGGTGCGGCAAATATCATCAAAGCTCTGGAACGCTGCGTAAACAGCACTATCGATTACTGTAAGCAACGAGAGACCTTCGGTCAGCCTCTGATTAATAATCAGGTAATTCACTTCCGCTTTGCAGAATTACAAACTGAAATCGAAGCCCTTCGAGCCCTGACTTATCAGGCAGTTGAAGGTTATATCAACAAGCAGGATGTCAGCAAGCTTGCTTCTATGGCGAAGCTAAAAGCAGGCCGCTTGGGCCGAGAAGTAACCGATTCTTGTTTACAATATTGGGGTGGCATGGGTTACATGTGGGACAACGAAGTATCTCGCGCCATGCGTGACGTACGCCTAGTATCTACTGGCGGCGGTGCAGATGAAATCATGCTCGGCATTATCTGCAAGCTAATGGGTATTTTACCCGGCAAGAAGAAGTAAACCCTTCCTCGTCATCCCGGCATTCTTTTTAGCCGGGATCTATTATGTAAATTATTAAATGACGAAGAGATCACTAACTATGACTTTACCAGAAACCGAAACACTATTACTTGAACAGCGAGACCATGAACTGCATATCACACTCAACCGCCCTAAAACTCGCAATGCGATGAGCCTAAAAATGGTTAAAGAGTTAATGGCTGTGTTTGAAAGTATTCAAACACAGGAAGACATTCGTGCAGTAGTATTACGGGGCGCAGAAGGCCACTTCTGCGCTGGCGGCGATATTAAAGATATGGCAGGTGCCCGTATGGCGGAAGGCTCTAAAACTGCTGATCAAAACGACCCGTTCTACGAGCTGAACCGCGAATTTGGACGCATGATTACTTATGCGAATCAGATTCCACAGGTACTCATTGTGGTCACAGAGGGGGCAGTCCTGGGCGGAGGCTTTGGCCTTGCCTGTATTTCCGACGTTGCCCTAACCTCTAGTGACGCAAAATTTGGCTTACCTGAAACCGGCCTGGGTATTCCACCGGCTCAAATCGCTCCATTTGTCGTGACACGCATTGGCTTAACCCAAGCGAGACGTCTAGCCTTATTAGGGTCTTGTTTTAACGGTCAGGAAGCTAAGGAGCTGGGCATTGTTCACGAGGCACATGAAACAAGTGAAGCACTTGAAGAAGACCTAGAATCAGTACTTAGCCAAGTTAAACGCTGTGCACCAGATGCTAACCGTATCACGAAAGAACTGATACTCGGAGTCGGCAAACAACCATTGGAAGAGTTATTAGACTCTGCAGCCCATTCCTTCTCACAAGCAGTACAAGGTAAAGAAGGCCAGGAAGGCACCATGGCCTTTGTACAGAAGAGATTGCCTAGCTGGGCAGAGTAGTCAGTTATCATCAAAACAATGGATTCCCGCCTTCGAGGGAATAACGATAAAAAGAGAGTATTAAGATGTCTAAACAAGTGACATTCGAAAAAGTATTAGTTGCAAACCGTGGAGAAATTGCCGTTCGTGTGATGCGTACAGCTAAGTCGCTCGGCTATAAAACCGTTGCGGTTTACAGTGAAGCTGATGCGGGTGCGCCACATGTTCTTAACGCAGACGAAGCGGTATGTATTGGTGCAGCACCAGTAGGCGAATCCTATTTAGTCGCAGACAAAATCCTTGCGGCCGCTAAACTAACTGGCGCTGGCGCCATTCACCCTGGCTATGGCTTCTTGTCTGAAAACTGTGACTTCGCCAACGCTTGCGAAAAGGCCAATATTGAATTTATCGGCCCACCTTCTGCAGCAATCGAGCTTATGGGTAGCAAACGTTTATCAAAGATCGCTATGACCAAGGCCGGTGTGCCTTGTATCCCTGGTTATGAAGGTGCTGATCAAGACATTGAGACACTCCTAAAAGAAGCCCAAACCATCGGCTTCCCTATTATGGTAAAAGCCTCTGCCGGTGGTGGTGGACGTGGTATGCGTCTGGTTTTTGAAGAGAGCGAGCTGGAAGCACAAATCAAAACAGCTAGTTCAGAAGCTGAGAATGCTTTTGGCAGTGGTGAGCTGATTCTTGAGCGTGCCGTGATCAAACCTCGTCATATTGAAATTCAAGTCTTCGCCGACAAGTACGGTAATGCTGTTTATTTTGGTGAACGCGACTGCTCTATCCAGCGTCGCCACCAAAAAGTGGTTGAAGAAGCGCCTTCGCCATTTGTCGACCCTGAACTTCGCCAGCGCATGGGTGAAGCGGCTGTACAAGCAGCCAAAGCTTGCAATTACGTCGGTGCAGGGACGGTTGAATTCTTGGTCGACTCAGATAAGAACTTCTACTTCCTGGAAATGAATACCCGTTTACAGGTAGAGCACCCGGTGACAGAGCTGATTACCGGTACTGACTTGGTAGCCTGGCAGCTCAATGTAGCGTCAGGTCAAGTATTGCCCAAGACTCAGGATCAAATCGAACTTAATGGACATGCCATGGAAGTTCGCCTCTATGCTGAAGACCCTGCAAATCAGTTTTTACCTCAAACGGGCCCGGTCCACCTTTGGGAGCCAGCTCAAGGTGACGGTTTACGTATCGATGATGGCATTATAACCGGCCAAACCGTCTCGCCTTTCTATGACCCAATGTTAGCCAAGATTATTGCCTATGGCGCAAACCGTGAAGAAGCGAGACGTCGTTTGATCCGTGCTGTTGAAGAAAGCACCCTATTTGGCTGCACCGTTAACAGTAACTTTCTATGCGAAGTACTACGACATCAGGTGTTCATCGATGGCGAAGCCACCACAGCCTTTATTGGTGACGACTTCGTTGACAGTAAAACTCTCAGCAAACAGACGCCTTCAGCATTGGCTGTTTCGCTCGCAGCCATGATCTCTTACTTGGAACAAAGCCCGTCTCGTACGGCAAGCCAACTTTCCCCTTGGGGCAACGAATTATCTGGTTGGAGCAATACTGGCAAAGCTCCATGGCCTTACCAGTTAAAGAGCGGTGAAGACAAGTTCGACTTGAGCCTGGAGCAAAACGAGAACGAATATTTAATCAAACAAGGTGATAATGAAACACGCATCGTATTAATGGGTAATGTGCCTGGCGTACTCACCTACAGTGAGCAAGGTGTGCGCAAAACCTGTCGCTATAAAGTGGTCGGGGGACAGATATTTATACGCCTAGAGAGCGAGTATTTCTGCTTTGAAGATTGCACTCATCAAGCGGCCGAAGCTCAAGATGGTTCAGGGTCTGGGAAAATTAAGGCAAGCATGGATGGCGCAATTATTGAAGTACAAGCTGAAGTGGGTATGAAAGTCGAGAAAGGACAAACGCTTGTTATTCTCGAAGCCATGAAAATGGAGCACCCTTTAAAGTCTGACGTTAATGGAATCGTCAAGGCTGTGAATGTTGCCCAAGGTGATCAAGTTAAATTGCGACAGCTGCTTGTCAACGTAACACCCGATAAGGCCGAATAAAGATGGGATCATTAGTTAATAAAACGATTATTATAACCGGCGCAAGCCGCGGCATTGGTCGAGAAATGGCACTTAAGTTTGCCGCCGATGGTGCGAATATCGTCATCGCAGCGAAATCAGCTGAAGCTCACCCTAAACTCCCCGGCACAATTTTCAGCGTTGCCGAAGAAGTTGAACAAGCTGGAGGACAAGCACTCGCCTTTCAAATGGATGTCCGAGAAGACGAGCAGGTTAAGGCGCTCATTGAGGCAAGTGTTGAAAAATTTGGCGGTATTGATGCGGTTATTAATAATGCTGGCGCAATCAAACTGATGAACTCTGAAATGCTGCCTTTGAAGCGTTTTGACCTAATGTATCAGATCAATACTCGCGCCGTACTGAGCTTATCAACGGCTGCGCTACCTTGGTTAAAGAAGTCTGAATGCGGCCATATTCTGAGCCTCTCACCACCCGTTAACCTCGACCCAAAATGGTTCCAGCATTATGGTCCTTATACCGTCACCAAGTATGGCATGTCGATGTTGACTATTGGGATGGCAGCCGAATACAAGCGCTACGGAATTGCAGTGAACTCCCTATGGCCACAAACATTAATCTCTACAGCTGCCATCGAATTTGAAGGTGGCGGAAAGTCGGCTCTTGAAAAAGGTCGTAAGCCCGCCATTATGGCCGATGCTGCCTACGAAATACTCACCACCCAAGATTGTGAGCTCAGTGGTGAAGTAATCATTGATGAAGACATCCTTCGCAAGAGAGGCGTGGATGATTTCGATCACTATCGCTACTCAGATGATCCAGATAAAAAACTGATGAACGATCTATTTGTCGATTAAATAAACAGAGAAACGATGAAAGGACTTGAGGAAGATCAATAAGTTGAGCTTCCTTTCATTTTTATCGATCTAGGGCGTCGCAAATCACAGTGGGAAAGTGGTAACATACATTGTAAGCATTTTCCAACGAGTTCTCTTCAGGCCTTTCATGAATACAATGAAAACCGAAAAAAGCCATGTTTTCAATGATAAGCGAGGCCAGGATCGTAGGCAGGATACTGCTCAAGCTCGAAAATATAAAAATAACCGCCGTAAAGCTGATCGCCGTAATATGGAGTTTAGTGAGCTGCCATGGTGGCTACAACGAAACTACGTTGATGTAAATATCACTCCAGTCCCCTCGAAAGCCAAGAAACTCAATAAAACCAAGCTCAAGTCTAGCCAAAAAGTCGGCTAAGCTTTCAAAAGTAGAGACATTGTAAACCTAATTTTCTTATACTAATTCGAAAATAGCGGAGACTGCTCAAATATTCTGTTACTCAAGCAGCCGTTTTCTATAAGCCTACTTAGATCAATTTCATCAATGCTGCTTTTGAAAAGTCCTGCAATTCATCCAAACGCTGTTCTTTCACTTTCAATACCCACTCAGGGTCTTGAAGTAGCGCACGGCCAACCGCGACCAGCTCAAATTCACCTTGGGCAACTCTGTCAGACAATTCAGCAATTCGGCTAGACGCCACTCCCGCCTTGTCAGACATCCCCAAGCTCGAGCCCTTCTCATCGATAAAACTACTATCTAGACCAACGCTACCAACGGTGATTACCGGCTTACCTGTCAACTCCTTAGTCCAACCAGCAAGATTCAAGTCAGAGTTATCGAACTCATTTTCCCAGAATCGGCGTGTTGAGCAGTGGAAAATATCGACTCCGGCTTCAGATAAAGGCTGTAGGAATTGTTTCAGTTCCTCTGGAGAGTTGGCCAACCGTGCCTCATAGTCTTGTTGCTTCCACTGAGAGAAACGTAAAATAATCGGAAAGTCCTCTCCGACCCGAGCTCTGACAGCCTGAATAAGCTCAACCCCAAAGCGAGTTCGCTTGAGCATATCACCACCATATTCATCAGTACGCTGGTTTGTTCCTTCCCAGAAGAACT
>NZ_LWFZ01000695.1:0-7367 GCF_001635225.1 Oleiphilus sp. HI0086 | reverse complement strand
TTAGAGCGGCAGCAGAAGTGGTCAAGGGGCGCAAGGTTGCAGACTCTTTAACGCAGGCGCTGATTGTTCCAGGCTCTGGCTTGGTCAAGGAGCAAGCTGAGCAAGAAGGGCTGGATAAGATTTTCTTAGAAGCCGGTTTTGAATGGCGTGAACCGGGTTGCTCAATGTGCTTGGCAATGAATGCAGACAAGTTGGGTGAAGGCGAGCATTGCGCTTCAACTTCAAACCGTAATTTCGAAGGTCGCCAAGGCTTTGGTGGTCGTACGCATTTGGTTAGCCCTGCCATGGCCGCTGCGGCTGCCATAGCCGGTCACTTTGTTGATGTACGTGAATTTATTAAGGGGTAAAAGCGATGAAAAAGTTTACACAAGTTAAAGGTATCGTTGCTCCGATTGATCGTGCCAATGTCGATACCGATATGATTATGCCAAAGCAGTTCCTTAAGTCGATCAAGCGCACGGGCTTTGGTATTAACTTATTTGATGAGTTGCGCTATTTGGATGAAGGCTATCCTGGGCAAGACTGTTCAAAGCGCCCATTGAATATGGACTTTTCGCTTAACCAGGCGCGCTATCAGGGGTCAAATATTCTTATTGCACGTCAAAACTTTGGTTGTGGTTCATCTCGTGAACATGCGCCTTGGGCGCTTGATGATTATGGCTTTCGTGCTGTTATCGCGCCGAGCTTTGCGGATATTTTCTTCAACAACTGCTTCAAGAACGGTATTTTACCGATCGTTCTGAGTGAAGAAGATGTTGACGTAATCTTCAACGAATTATTCGCAAACGAAGGTTATGAACTAAGTATTGATTTAGAGCAACAAACCGTGACTTCACCGAGTGGTAAAGTATACAGCTTCGAAGTCGATGACTTCCGTAAGCACTGTTTGTTAAACGGTTTGGATGATATTGGCGTAACGCTAGAAAACGTCGAAGCAATCAAGGCTTATGAAGAGAAAAGAAAAGCTGAAGCACCTTGGTTATTTGTAGATTTTGAGCGATAAAACAGACTTATTGGATTATTTAAAAGAGTTTTCAAGATGAAAAAATTAGGACTTGTTGGTTGGCGAGGCATGGTAGGCTCCGTGCTAATGCAGCGCATGAAAGAAGAAAACGACTTCTCATTGGTTGAGCCTATTTTCTTCACAACCTCACAGGCTGGCCAAGATGCGCCAGATGTTGGTCAAAGTGAGAAAAAGCTTAAGAGCGCAACCGACATTGCTGAATTATCAGCAATGGATGTCATCATTACTTGTCAGGGTGGTGATTATACCAAAGAGGTATTTCAGCCACTGAGAGACTCAGGCTGGGACGGCTACTGGATTGACGCAGCTTCTGCGCTTCGTATGGATGATCAAGCGATTATCGTGCTCGATCCTGTTAACCGTGACGTGATCGATAAAGGCCTGGCATCAGGCGTTAAGAACTACGTTGGCGGAAACTGTACGGTCAGCTTAATGCTGATTGCGCTAGGTGGTTTGTTTGCTGAAGACTTGATTGAGTGGGTTTCACCCATGACTTATCAAGCAGCTTCAGGTTCTGGTGCCAAGCATATGCGTGAACTAATCTCGCAGATGGGTGATATTCATAATACTGTAATTAATCCACTATCAGACCCTGCAAGCGCAATCCTTGATATCGACAAAGCGGTCGCTGAAAGGCTGCGTTCTGATGAGTTTCCAAAAGACCAATTCGGTGTGCCGCTTGCGGGTAGCCTGATTCCTTGGATCGATACCCAGCTACCTTCAGGGCAAAGCAGGGAGGAGTGGAAAGCTGGCGCCGAGACAAACAAAATACTAGGCATTGAAGACACACCGATCCCTATTGACGGCCTGTGCGTGCGTATTGGCGCAATGCGTTGTCATAGCCAGGCCTTAACGATCAAGCTGAAGAAAGATATTTCAGTGGAAGAGATTGAGCAAAAATTAGCGAAGGCGAACGACTGGGTTAAGGTTATTCCGAATGATCGTGAGCAAACGATTAATGAGCTTACACCTACTGAAGTAACTGGTACGCTAAGCATTCCTGTTGGTCGTATTCGTAAGCTTACAATGGGGCCGGAGTATATTTCAGCGTTTACTGTAGGTGATCAGCTACTATGGGGTGCTGCTGAACCTCTAAGAAGAATGTTACGCATCTTGTTAGAACAGTAGTTAGCTCTGATTGAGCCATATTTTCAGTTTTACATAAACAATATGGCTCAATTCTTCCTCCCTTCTTGTACTACCTCTCATACTTCACGTTTTTACCGCTCAAGTATCCATCAAATCATTTCAAGCTGGCGAAACCCACACATATAGTCTATTTCTTATTGTCTAGATTTCTTTACTCTCTTGATCTGACGAATAGGATATTCTCGATGAAATTTGAAAAATACTTAACTGTGCTAGCACGTAATGACGGTTCTGATTTGTATTTAAGTACCGGCGCGCCGCCTTGCGCAAAGTTTCACGGAAAGTTAAAACCGCTAGAGCAAGAGCCTTTACAGCCTGGGGTAATACAAGATATTGCATATAGCGTGATGGATAGCGAACAAACAAAGGAATTTGAGCAAGAGCTAGAAATGAACCTAGCCTATACAATTTCCGGTGTTGGTCGCTTCCGTATCAATATATTCAAACAGCGAAACGAGATTTCAATCGTTGCACGTAATATCGTCACAGAGATTCCAAAGGCTGATGACCTGGGTTTACCGCAAGTATTAAAAGAGGTCGTAATGGCTAAACGTGGCCTAGTGTTATTTGTTGGTGGTACAGGTTCGGGCAAATCTACCTCTCTCGCAGCACTCATAGATCACCGTAACTCGAACGCAGGTGGTCACATTATCACTATCGAGGACCCTGTAGAGTTCGTCCATAAACATAAGAAGAGTGTAATAAACCAACGTGAAGTCGGGGTTGATACCCGAAGCTATAGAGCCGCGCTTAAGAATACTCTGCGTCAGGCGCCGGATGTTATTCTAATTGGTGAGATCAGGGACAGAGAGACGATGGAGCACGCGCTAGCCTTTGCTGAAACTGGCCATCTCTGTATTTCTACGCTCCACGCTAACAACGCAAACCAGGCGCTCGACCGAATTATCAACTTCTTCCCTGAAGACCGACGTATTCAGCTACTCAATGATTTAGCACTGAATATGCGTGCATTTATTTCTCAACGTCTAATACCAACAGTAGATGGAAAGCGTGCGGCGGCCATTGAGATTCTCTTAGGAACGCCAACTATCAGCGAATTAATCTTGCGTGGAGAGATTGAAGGCATAAAGGAAATTATGGAAAAATCCCAAGGTTTAGGGATGCAAACATTCGATACCGCTTTATTCAATCTACACAAAGCAGGCAAAATATCTCTTGAAGAAGCTATTAAGAACGCTGACTCTGCTAATAACCTTCGCTTGAAGATCAAGCTAAATGACTCGAATGGTGGAGAAGGGGATTCAAGTGAACCGTCTAAAGACACCATGGTCACGTCCAGCGGTTTGGAATTAAGCCTTGAAGAAATTAAGAAGGACGAACCCGAGGATGATTTTCCTTCGCCTTCATTTTAATGGTCCGAACTCGGCCTATAGTTTTAAAATAGCGTTTAGGCCCAGCGTGACAGGGTTGCTTAGGCATGAATGTCCGCATTTAATACTCAGACAACTCTAATAGGGTGCGCCATGCGCACCGCTGAACCCTGTGGCTCAAACAAACATAAATTGAGGTAACCCCCTAACCAGTAAGCAGAGCCTTCCACGGCTCGCAAGCGGGCTAGCACGGAGCAGAGTCATACTGATGGTGGAACCTTCTGGCAGCGAAGGGCATAATCTTCGCCGGTGCGCGCGGCGCACCCTATCAAGATAGAGATTATTCAGCCAAACCTGCATGTGGTGGACTAACGAAAAGAACACAGAGTGCTACCTTTCTCGAAGCCTGCTATCTTCACCTTCCTGCCTCTGACATAAGCCCAAGTTTATACTAGCAGTCACGACATTGCGGACATGGATATGAGTGAATGTTACTCTGACCCCAATATTTATGACCCCAATATTTAGAATGATGTTTAGGCTATTTTTACCTGATTGAGCTCATCGCAAAGTAAAAGCCCAGGCACGTTTTTAGACGACATGGCGAAAGGGGCGGGTTATAGTTCCTACTCTCCTAAGTACATATCTGTAATAACTAATCTTTATTATTGCTGATGCTTCGTTTGATAGCTTTCCACACGGTTTCGGCCATTTCGTTTTGCAGAATAAAGCGCATTATCTGCATTTTCCAAGAGATGCTTAGCTGTATCTGTTTTTTCAGGTATCGTAGAATAAACACCGATACTTACGGTGACAGCTTGATCAAAACCCTCAGCTTCAATGACATACTGATCGATACGTTTTCGAATTCGCTCAGCGACAACGATTCCTCCCTCTAGCCCCGTTTGAGGTAACACGATGCAAAACTCTTCTCCGCCATATCGAGCGGCTAGGTCGGTAGGAAAGCGCAATTGTGTTGAGAGCTCAGAAGCAACGGCCTGTATGCAAATATCACCAACCAAATGGCCAAAGTTGTCGTTTACAGCTTTAAAATGATCGATATCAATGAGTAGTATTGAAACGGGGTGCTGGTATCGTCTTGCTCGGATGATCTCCTGATCGACATATTGATCAAGATAACGGCGATTCTTAATGCCGGTTAGTTGGTCAGTGTCGCTAAGCTCTTTTAGGCGTTGATTCGCTATTTCCAGCTCCTTGGTTCGTGCTGCGACATTTTCTTCTAATTCATCGTTCGCTTGTTTTTGAACTGCTAAAGCGTGCTCCTGAGCTTCAATCCTTCCAGAGCGTTCATGATTGATTCGCTGAGCAAGAGCAAAAGAAAGTAACATTGCTTCTAGCAAAGAACCGAGCTGAACTGATTGGTCAGTGATAATGTTTCTGGGAATGATTTGGAACTTACTGAGTGCTAATAAAATTCCACCGACTAACAGCCCTGTCCAGGATATGACATACAAACCAGCGGACTTTTGACCCACGTACCAAGCATATACGCCAACTGACAGTGCCCATAAGCAGCTAAAGGCAGCATAGGGTATAAGAAAAACAATTGAATAATTGTAGGGAAACCATAGGTAACAGAGCATAGCTGCCAAACAAATAGCCGACAAAACATTTGCCTGTAGGGACAGCTGGTTTTTTAGTTCGCTAAGTTTTAGGAAGTACTTAGCAAAAAGTACTGCGAAAAGTAGAACGCCATTCAGGAATATGAGCGTGGACGTATCGTTCCAGGAAGTGCTTTCCGGCCACAAATATTGAAAAGACCAACCGTTCAAACTGGCCAAGAACATTAACATGCTACAAATATAGCTGACATAAATTAGGTACACTTTGTCTCGAAGGGTCAGATATACCAAGAGGTTGTAGATGGCGATTACTAGTATGCCTCCCATATACACGCCATGAACGAGATTGGTTGCGCTATCTGCTTGTCGGTGAGCTTCAGGGCGCCATAACTTAATGGGGACTTGCAGTGAACTTGAGGATTTGGCTCTAACGTAAACCCTTATGTTTTGTGACGAAGGCAGGTCAAGGGGGAGTATAAATAAGCGGTGCTTAAGTGGGCGCTCCGAAAAACTAAGTTTGTCTCCCATAAAGTGTTTGTCGATTATTTGATTTTTTGCAACTAGATAGACATCTAGATAATCGAGAACAGGGTAATCAAATTCTAGGTAAAACTGGCTGTCGCTTCCAATATTTATTACGTCAAATTTAAGCCACCAGTCTGAATTACTATACCCCCGGTTAAATATTTGCTGGGTACTGGTTTGCCATCGGGGTTCGTTACTCAATATTGATTCGATAGTCTGCTCAGCGTTAGGTGCTTCTATGTACTGGATGCCTTGCCCAATAGGGGTATGTGAACTGGAAGTTGTTCCAACTTCAAAAGTAGCGTGAGATGCACTACATAAACCCAATAAAAAGAGAGTGGTGAGAAGTAACAGTACTGAATTTGATGGCAGGCACTTAGACATAAGATAAATATAGTCTGGGTGTCCATATTTAACAACCTGGATAGCTATTTTTTAATAGCGGATAATGCGTTTGTCGAACGAATTGATTATTTAATCTTCCTCTCACTGACTTATAAGTGACGATGGCAGGCTGTTAGATAAGTAGCGATTTTTACAGTTGATCGTTGCTTACTAGCACGATAAGGGAATAAATGAATACTGCATATAAATGATTGCCTCATTGCTTAAATAAGGCAATCAGTTCTATCAACTACATGTTATTTTGCTTCTTGAACTCTGTAATCAATTCAAGCGGCTTGTGCTTTTTGTTTGTCTTGTTTAGCACATAGACAACAGTCTCGCCTTTTGGTCCTGAACCGATTTCTGTGAAACGATAAGGTGCTTCGCCTACTTTTCGAACGCTATTCATATCTTCTAGTGTGCTGAAGACGTAGATTCGGCCTTCCATGCGCATTTCACCATAGAATGGCTGGGCTGGCGCTACAGTGCCTTCAATCAGATCAATACTTGGAATACCTGAACGCTTCTTCTTATCTTCGCCTGTCAAAGCAAACTTTAGGGTTTCGCCTTTAGGGCCTGCACCGATGCGTGCAACCATGTAAGCAGTATGCCCAGTCTTAAGGAAAGATTGGTATAAGGCTTTATCATAGAAAAAGTAAATACGGCCATCGTGGTGTACTTCATATAATGCCGGTACCTTTACTGACATCTTTGTTTGCGTTTGCATTGTTTCAGACGCTGAAGTAGCTTCTTTTGTATCCGTGCTTGCGCACGCAGCTACACCAAGAGCCATAACCGTTGATAAGCCAAGTATACGTAGTTTCTGTGCGATCATTGCTTGATTCCCGTTTTGTGTGTGATACGACCAATACAGGATATTAAGTTTTTATGACAGGAATGTTACAGGAAATGGGAAACCCTAATCATTGCTTGTTTTACGCCACCAGTTCTCAACACCAAGCTTATAGGGCGGCTGAGTGCTTGGACGAGCAAATCGATCCCAATAGGCAAGACGGTGGTAGTTTAGGTGCCAGTTTGGAATGCTATAGTGTCTCCATAAGAGTACTCGGTCTAGCGCATTCATTGCGACTATCAGTTCTGCGCGGGTCCTGGCTCGCAATACATGGCCAAGCAGGTCGTCAACGACAGGGTCATTGATACCCGCATAATTTTGGCTGCCCTCGATATTAACCGTATCGGAATGAAAGTAGTCTCGTTGCTCGTAACTGGGGGCCTGACCCTGAGACAAAGAAACAGTCGTCATATCGTAATCAAATTGATCTAACCGTACTTTGTATTGAGCTGTATCGATTAGCCGTGGCTCTGCAGTAATACCGATTTTTTGTAAGTTCTTCACAAAAGGTAGAATAA
>NZ_LWFZ01000694.1:0-9708 GCF_001635225.1 Oleiphilus sp. HI0086 | reverse complement strand
GTCGGAAAAGATGCCATTCAGGCTATCTTCTTTTGGTGCAGCAATAGCTAGGCTATGACCAATATACTGCCCAGATGAACTTAACCGAGCGCTTAACGCAATTTGCTCACCAAACCCTTTGTCGAAACCGGAGGCACCTCGAACATTTTCCTTTGCTTTGATATAAGAGTGAAGTGCCCAACTTCCATCTCGCTGCAGCACATAAAGGTAGACTGCGCCAGATTCAGGAGAAAGATTGCTAGCGCTGGCATTTTCAAGTTCTTGAGAGAGCGCACTTGAATAGTCCCCTTCTGCAGTATAGTTAGTGTACACATCTTGCGCAGAGCTATCTTCACCAGGGGCAGAAACTACCAATAGTTCGCCGTCCACAAACACAGATTGACCAAATTTATCGCCTGGCTCAGCATTTGGAGCCTTCAACATCCAGACTAACTCCCAAGAATCGTTTGCATTTCTTTCATAGATATAAACAGCGCCAGAGTCCTCTGAGAATTCATTGACAATCGAGCCGTCAAGGTCATTCTGTATCTGAAGAGCAGTAAATTCACCGGCTGAAGAACTATCTTCCTTTGGCGAACCAAGTACCAAATAATCACCTGATAGTGAAAGATTATTCGATTCAAGTGAATTTTCATCAAACAGAGCTAGAGGATTACCAAAGTCGGTAATTTCAAGCTCATCAGCTTCATCTCGAAATATTACGAAATTATAAGTTAAAACCTGTTCTACATTCCGCCGCATTCCTTGGAGCTCTAATACAGCGTTCTGTGTTTCTTTGGTACTTTCGCCCCCGTCATCTAGCAGTACGAGATTTCGTAACCTCTCGTCTAATTCGCACTCAAGCCCTGAATACGGCATCTGTAAGGACGCCGTAACTTCTAACGAAATCTCGTTTTTGCCAGGTTTAAGAGTAATATCGACTAACGAAGTGTTTTCTGAAAGATCAACATCAAACTGCCTCGTGTCATTATTATGAGAATGCTCAACGATTACACCAAATTCGCGAACCTCAATAGCCGCCTGATCAAGCCTTTCAAACTGAAGTGTAGAAAGTACAGTTTCACCGAGAGAATCTGCTTGAGTTAACTCAGGCAAAACGTTTGGAGCGAAGAACTGTTCAACCTGAACAAAGCCTAGCGTAGTAATGTCTGACAAATGCTCTAAATTAAACTGATAATCAAACTGCCTATAATCAAAGCTAAATGGAAGACCAGAAAACGATACACTATCGAGCAACACTGGTGTCTCGTAAGGAGAATCTTCCAAACAATAAGGACTAGGCTCGGGTTCAACTTCGGCGGGAATTATCAAATCATCCTGCCTACCACAAGCAATTAAAATGAAACTTAGAGATATGACAGATAAAGTTTTATAAGAGCGGGCGAGCATGAATATTTTAGTCCTTTAGATGCGCGGCTATGATCGAACTATTGAGAAGAAAGAATACAAACCCTTTAGGCAATGACGGTAATTATACGTGTATATCAAAGCAACAATCATGATATTGAACACATTTCTTTAAAGATTTATCAAACAACTAATAAAAATTAGTGACTTAGAGTGTGTTAAACTTGGTTTAATTAACCGTACATTCCAAATTTCTTCTTTTCGACCCTTATGATTAACAACTCAGAACAATCACAGAAAAATAGTTCACCAGCTATTGAGCCTAGCCGCAAGTTTTCAGTCGCCCCGATGATGGATTGGACTGATCGCCACTATCGCTATATGGCACGCCTACTTTCAAAACATACCCTTCTTTATACCGAAATGGTGACTACTGGCGCAATTATCCATGGGGGTGCTGATCGATTTCTCAGGTATAACAATGAAGAACACCCTATTGCACTTCAGCTTGGTGGGAGTAAGCCGTCCGAGTTATCACGATGCGCAGAAATTGCCGCTCAATTTGGCTATGACGAGATCAATTTAAACGTTGGCTGCCCAAGCGACAGAGTGCAAAATAACATGATTGGCGCTTGCTTAATGGCTCACGCTGACCTCGTTAAGCAATGTATTTCTGCGATGAAAAATACTGTAGACATCCCGATCACTGTTAAGCATCGAATTGGAATAGATGAACATGATAGCTATGAGTTTGTTCGTGATTTCGTATCGAAAATCGCTGAGGACGGATGTAAAACTTTTATCGTTCATGCGCGTATCGCCATTCTTGATGGCTTAAGTCCAAAAGAAAACAGAGAAATCCCACCTCTAAAGTATGAATATGTCTATCGCCTAAAAAAGGAATTTAAGGACCTTGAAATCATTATTAACGGCGGAATAAAGTCTATCGATTCGTGCAAGCAACACCTTAAGCTAGTTGATGGAGTAATGGTTGGACGCGAAGCCTACCAGCACCCATGGTTACTTTCTAGCGTCGACGAACAATTGTTTGGAGCAAAACCCCATGGTAAAAGCCGTCACGACATTATTCACGACATGATGCCTTACATTGAAACACAGCTTAAAGGGGGTCAAAAGCTTCATTACATTACTCGCCATTTATTAGGCCTCTTTCATGGACAATCCGGTGGCAAACAATTTCGCCGGTATTTAAGTGAAAACGCATACAAAGATGGAGCCGATCTTAAAACGCTAGAACAGGCGCTTTCTCTTGTGCCTGAAAAATGATTGGGATTGTCATATTCTTAAGCTAAAAAGCTGCTATCGTTTATAGATATGGAATACAAAAAGGAAATCAGAAATCAATGGCAAGTAAATTAGAACAGTTAAGACAGTACACTACCGTAGTCGCAGATACAGGTGACATTGACGCGATAAAAAAATGGCAGCCACAAGACGCAACAACTAACCCATCATTAATACTTAAGGCTGCCCCCCTCCCTCAATACCGCCCCTTAATTGACAACGCAATTAACTATGGATCTAGCCAGGGCAAGAGTGACCAAGAGCAGCTTTCTTTGGCATGCGACCACCTAGCAGTATCAATTGGTACCGAAATATCAAAAGTCGTTCCAGGCAGAGTTTCCACTGAAGTAGATGCTCGCCTTTCCTTTGATACCCCTGCCACAGTAGCCAAAGCTAAGTCCTTGATTCAACTTTATGAGGATAGCGGCGTTAGTAAGAGTAGAATTCTTATCAAGATAGCCTCCACATGGGAAGGAATTAAAGCGGCTGAGCAGCTGGAGAAAGAAGGCATCAATTGCAACTTAACCTTATTGTTTGACTTTGTGCAAGCTAAAGCAGCTGCAGAGTCTGGCGCCTTCTTAATTTCACCCTTCGTAGGTCGCATACTTGACTGGTATAAAGCAAACACCGACAAAGACCAATATCTTCCGCATGAAGACCCTGGCGTCATTTCGGTTTCAGAAATTTATAATTATTATAAACAACACGGCTTTAGCACTGTTGTAATGGGTGCAAGCTTTAGAAATACTGATGAAATTGAGCAACTAGCTGGCTGTGACCGGCTTACCATTAGCCCGGAACTACTGAAACAACTATCTTGTGACAATGGTAGCCTCGAACGAAAGCTGATTGTACCAAATTCGACTTCGACACAAGGTTTAGTAACTGATCAAGCAAGCTTTCGCTGGAATATGAACCAATCTCCAATGGCAACTGAAAAACTAGCTGAAGGCATCAGAAAATTTGCTATTGACCAAGTAGCCTTAGAAGGCTTGCTCAGAGACCACCCAGAATGATTCAGCGTTTAATTGCCAAAATAACACAATCAAATCAAGACCAAGCACTATCTGAAACTGACATTTCTACAGTTGCTACCGCATTATTAATTGAGGTTATTAATGCGGACCATAAACAAACCGAGTCTGAGTGGCTGGTGCTTCAAGAGCATTGTGCATCTGCGTTTCAGCTTTCAATCAGTGACACTGACGCTTTAATCCGTGAAGCGCGCGAACTATCTCGCTCTGCCACCTCGCTTTGGGAACATACCGACCTTATAAATAAAAAGTTTGATAGCGACTCAAAATATCGCTTAATTCTTGCGATGTGGAAAATTGCTTACGCTGATAGCGATATTGATCGTTATGAAGAGCACCTGATCAGAAAGGTCAGTGATTTGATTTATATACCTCACACCCTGTTCATCAAAGCGAAACACGAAGCTAGTAATATATAGCACTTAGTTTTAGAACGGACGTCATAAATGATAATTATCGGACATAGAGGTGCTCGGAACGAAGCGCCGGAAAACACTGTAACGGGCTTTATTCATGCTCAATCAAATGGCTGTTTGGATTTCGAGTTAGACATTCAATTATCTTCAGATGGAGAGTTGGTAGTCTATCACGACCGAAATTTGTCACGCACAAGCAACCTGCAAGGCAAGATAGCTCATTATCCCTATTCTTTTCTAAGCAAAGTTGATTCCCGACATAATACACCAGGCTGGCACTCTCCCTGTTACATTCCACACCTACAAGAAGTGGTAGATAGCGTACCAAATACTCGAAGCTGGCAATTTGAAGTAAAGAACGATCATCGGCATGTATTGAAACTAATTGTAAAGCGATTACAAGATTTTTTTCGCAGTAATAATCTTTATGATAAGGCAACGGTTACTTCTGCCAGCCGCTGGATTCTACATGAAATAAACCGATTATCGCCAGAAATAGACACCGGCTATGTCGCAGAATACCGGTATCGCAGGCCATTGAAGACCGCTGTATCGCTCGATTGCAAGCTACTGGTCATCAACAACAGGTTGATTAGCCCAACCTTATTGAGAAACGCAAAATCTTATGGGCTTGAGGTATCATGTTGGACGGTGAATAGTATTGAAAGAATGGAAACCCTAAAAGCAATGGGCGTTCATAGTATTATCACTGATATTCCGAGCTCTGCACTGCATCACTTTAATTAGATATCGCGCTTTCAAACAACTAAGCTAGGCAAGCCAAAAACGGCTACTTACCATAAGGCTAAGAGCGGAACATAATCACCCTTAGCCTTCATCTTTAATTCAAATACGCTTCCTGAAAATCTGAAACCCCATTATCATTAGAGTCCGAATTGTCAGGTTTAGTATTTAACAGATACTCTTCGATATTTGTTAAATTATCCTTATCCAAGTCTTTGAACTTATCGCTTGGGTCACTATCATCCAAGCCGTAAAGCATCTCGAATATTCCCGGCATCCCGTCTGAATCTTGATCCGTCACACCGATAGGCATTATATCGACGAGCGAGTCATACACACTTAATAACGCAAAGTCACTCTGGCCTGCGACTTGTTGCGGCAAGACTTTCATCATTAGCTCATCTTCTGTGGCTTGCTGTATCAGATACTTTGTTGGTTCGCCATCATCTGTAGGCTTATTGTCCTCGATATAGACTGCCCGCGTTTCTTGAGAGTTAAATAAAGAACTAGGATCGTCAACGATAGCAATGAAGTGCTGATTTTCTTCATGAAGATCATAAAACGTCGAGTATTCAGCTAAACCGTATGATTTATGCAACAAACTGCCTGCCACCGGCGCCTCTAGTGAAGCCAGAGTAAGTTGATGTCCAGATCCGAAGTAGATCAATTCACCATTTTCAGATAACTGAATGGGCCCGCTAAGCGGTTTCTCTGATGATTCAAAAATAGTGGATATTTCATCAGAGGCAATACCAAACGTCGATAAGTCCAAGGTCATTGAAAGTACTTCATTGTTTGGATGATTATCTACACGAACAACTGCAAGAATATCAACCAAAGTAGTGCAGCTGTCATTGCGACAGGCTAATTTAATACTGTCTGGCAAAACATCATATTCGATGTCCACAATACTACCAAGCAGCGCGCCAGCAGCATCAAACATAATCAATTTGTAGCGCTCTTCTAAAGCGGTGGAGTTTCGTGTGAAAACAAACAAGTTATCGCCCAATCCACTTATATGTACAACATCTGAATCTTCAGCAGCGAGCTGAACAAACGGAACCAAGGGGCTGTCACTTTCAAGATTTTGATAATAAATAGCTCCTTCGTCATCTGCAAAATATAACCTTTGTAAGCTTCCTGAAAGCGCGGTTACTACATCACCACTTACCGGTGTATGCGGGAGATAATACGATGTATCTTCAGAAGCCTCCATTCGATATCTGATGATTCTATCCCAGCCTTTACCGGAAAACGTTACGACATTTTGACTCCCTGCACTTATATCATCCCAGCTGGCATTGCGAACTTGGTCGATAGAGGCCTGCCCCGCCATCCACGCGGAATAGCACTTCCTGTCAGAAGGATCATCATTATCAATTACGCCATCAGTTAATCTATGACAACTCCTATCAAGTGGAAAATGATCAAACATCTCTTCCGAGCTTTCCGTGACGTACCGATCAGGTGCGCCGTCTGCATCACTATCTATCTTTGACGGGTCTGATATATATGAAAGTTGAACGCAATATTCACTGTTTCCTATGTTACTAAGTCGATATTCATCAGCATTACAAGAGGCTGTGCTCTCAATTAATCTCGGAGGGTTTGCGGAATCATAAATAACTTCATAACGAGATTCGGTGTCATTATTTTGATTGCCATCAAACAAGCCATCTCCATCTGTATCGTTCTTAGCAGGATTACTTTGGGTAAGCAGCACTTCAATACCATCCGGCAATCCATCAAAATCAGTATCTGCAACAATAACTGAAGAATCTTCATTATTTTGATCTAAGTCGTTGACATACAGATCATCATCTATGTCTTCATCGCCATCACTAAGGCCATCCCCATCGGTATCAGCCCTTAAAGGGTCAGATACTTTAAAGTTTTCTTCGTTGGATTCCAGCTCCTGGTAACTTGTATTGATATCGAGCGGATTAATATCAAAACGGGTATCACCATAGGTTTTCTCAATCAGCATGAGCTCGGTATAATCAGTAAGCCCGTCACCATCACTATCCGCTAGAGAAGGATTAGAGATATATCGAATATGAATTTTACCGATAACCTCAACACCCGCATCAAGCTCATCACCTTCAGCAACAAATGGCTCGTTTAACGAAGTGCCAGCATCATTGACTACAATTCTCGCGACGTCTGTAACGAGATATTCGTAGGCAGCACCCTCGAAGCTATTGGAAGGCGGATTCCAACCAGTAACACCACTCTTTGAATTAAGGTCTATATCGAGATCACGACCAGTCTTGAGCAACGTTAACTCATCAAGACCGAAACCATAGACCCACACTTCATCTCCATCTTTAAGCCCATCAACATCACTATCGTTATTGTCAGGCGAGGTGCCTAAAATATGAACCTCAATGCCATCTAATAACGAATCGTTGTCGCTATCAGGCTGCAAGGGGCTATCATCCTGCCCATCCGCTAGAAAATCATTGTCAGTATCTGGATTTAGTGGGTCAGTTAACGATAACGTAAGTTCTTCATTGTCATCGATCCCATCAAGATCAGAGTCTGCTAAGAGAGGATTGGTACCTATAGCTAGCTCTTCGCTATCAGTAAGCTCGTCGCCATCTGTATCTGAACCAAGGGGGTCTGTGCCTTCCTGATCAGCTCGATTAATTTCATCAAAGTCTGAAACACCATCTTGATCGCTATCCTCTGGACTTGGGCATGATACAGCCTGATAGGCAATGCACGTCCCATAACCCAACTCTTCGATATTGCTTAAGCCATCACCATCTTGATCATCAAGGGCATCATT
Source organism: Oleiphilus sp. HI0086 (assembly GCF_001635225.1). Lineage (NCBI taxonomy): Bacteria > Pseudomonadati > Pseudomonadota > Gammaproteobacteria > Oceanospirillales > Oleiphilaceae > Oleiphilus > Oleiphilus sp. HI0086. The sequence goes on along the minus strand of NZ_LWFZ01000694.1, from coordinate 2,071 downwards.
AACTTCATTGCCATCGCTATCAACAGTATCGAAAAGAGTGAAGGAAAGATTAAGCTCAACATAGTCGCTCAAACCGTCGCCATCACGATCTTCGTCACCATCTCTTATACCATCATCATCTGAGTCAGTATCAAGAGGATCTGTTCCCGTAATCAAAATCTCCTGCCCATCGCTTAGACCGTCGTTATCACTATCGCTGAGTACAGGACTAGTTAACTGATCTGCTATTGAAATGGGAGTACAGAGAACTTCGCTTAACTCAAGACCTAGTTCAGTAGCATCATTCAGGCCATCGAAGTCAGTATCACTTTCAGCAGGATTACTTACTCCAAGTTCTATGAAATCACACAACAAGTCACCATCTGTATCTAAGAATAACGGATCTATTGTTAGGTTTACGTCAGGCTTACGTAAACGAAAATCGTCTGAATAACTGTCATAGACATAAGTGACCTCTAAAACGTCAGAAAGCCCATCACCGTCACTGTCTGACAACCTTGGGTCTGAAACCGGGTTTAGATTAGGAAGCTCGGAACATGATACAGGATCGCCTGACAAGCCAAGCTCAAATGCGTCACTTAATTCGTCAGAATCAGTATCGCTAAGTGCAGGGTCTGTTTGAAGATACTCACCATCTTGATCGTAAATATCTTCAAAAATATCACAAATCAAATCACCATCAGTATCTATGTTATTAGGGTTTGAGCCAACCAAAGTAACTTCGACATAGTCAGATAAACCATCTGAGTCGCTATCGGCATTATTTGGGTTAGAATTGCTATGATTTAGCTCGTAGCTGTCAGAGAGGCCATCACTATCACTATCAATCTCACCATCTAGCAGGACTCCATTACGCGACATACTGTCAAGCGGGTCGCCACCAAAGATTACTTCCTGGCCATCTTTAAGGCCGTCACCATCAGAATCAGGGTTAAACGGGTCAGTCGATGCAAAAAACTCCTCTCTATCATTTAAGCCGTCTTCGTCTGAATCGAAACTGAGAGGATCACTGAACACGTCCCCCTTGAAAAGAGCATCACAATTTAATGTAACGATACCCAGCTCTCTGCCATCTGTTAAGCCATCGCCATCCGAGTCTGAATTCAATAAACCTGTTCCTGTTAACTCGAGTTCTTGAGCATCACAGATAAGGTCGCCATCAGAATCATTGTTATCGGGATAGCTGCCTATCGTAATAATCTCATCATAGTCACTTAAGCCGTCGGCATCGGTATCACCTGAAGTCAGGCTGACTCGATGCTCGATACCCAGGCTGTCGGTAAACGAGTATTGTTGTTCGAACAAATCCGATAAACCATCTAGATCCGAGTCCGAAGGCGTAGGACATTCATCACTCACATCAACACAGCTACCTAGACTACGTTCCAATGAATTGCTTAGGCCATCATCATCCATATCTTCGCTATCTGAATCAAAGTCCCTAGCAATTATGCTATTAAAATCTGTTGAAAAGTCATACTCTTCAGGCTGGTCGAAGTTGGAAAACTGAGCAAGCGTACCTTCTGCAAATAAGGACTCCCACCATTGAGGTAAGCCGTTGTCATCGGAATCTCCAACTTGAACCACATCAAACCTTAAGCCGGCAGAACCGCTTTCATCAATATTTGAAGGCTGAGTTAGAGCCAAAACATTAAACCCGGTAGGTATTAGAGCAACAAGCTCACGACCGTAATAACTTTGCTCAAGACTCCACTCACCTGTAAGGCCATAACTTAAGCGTAATGCATTATTAGCGCTCATAGATTGAATATGATGATCCTGGTGATAGATACCCAGATTAAAATTACTGCTATTGTCATATTCGAAACTTAAATCATTCGTGTCAAAGATAACGCCGTTCGAAATATAGAGTTTTGAACCAGCGACCTCTTCTTTCACATATAAGGGTGACACGAGTGTTTGATCTGATTCAAAAATAGTTTGTGACAAACTCTTACCAGGAACATCCACGACAAGTTGCACCAACTCACTGCTATTACTCCTAAAGCCCCATAGTGCTGCGCTATCGGCGTTCTGCCACACGACCGAAGACAATTGAATATTACTTGAG